>NZ_JBFAWG010000008.1:0-263993 GCF_040680215.1 Streptomyces sp. NPDC052107 | reverse complement strand
TGGGCCGCCCGTTCGCCGACGGATACATGTCCGCGAACATCTGAGCCGGAAACAGCGCACCGCGATGCTCGGCCAGGAACGCGAACACACTCCCCACCGGAATCAACTCCCGGCAGGTCTCCCACACATCCGGCCCGACCGTCTCCCCGGCCCATTCCCCCATCACCACGAAAACGAGTCTGGCCCCGCCGCTCACGCGGCGGGGCCAGAACCCCAAGATCTTCATAAGCCTTCTAGGGCTCGTCGGCCGGTCGTGCCGGACGGCCGTCCGCGCGCCGGTGGCGCCAGGTCAGGAACACCGCGCAGGAGACGATCGCCCAGCCCGCCAGCACCAGGAAGGGAAGGGCGTGCTGGTGGCCGCGGAAGTACACCGCGGTGTGCTGGGCGTTCACGGAGGCGCCCGGCGGCAGCCAGCGGCCGATGGTCCCGAGCGGAGACGGCAGGAGCGGCCAGGAGACGGCACCGCCGGACGAGGGATTGCCGAGCATCACCAAGAGCCCCCAGGTCGGCAGCATGGCCCACCGCCCGAACAGGGTGTTGAACATCGTGAACACCATGCCCGTGACGAACATCGTCAGGGCGAGGATCAGCCACGATTCCACGAACGGCAGCTTCAGCGCCCCCAGCCACCAGTCCACCACCGCGGCGATCGTGAACCCGCCGAGCAGGGCGTAGCAGGCCGTGACGGCGATGCGCTCCACGGGATTCAGCGCCCGCGCGTGCACGCTGAGCTGGATGGATCCGACCATGCCGACGATCACGGCGGCCAAGGAGATGTAGAAGATCGCCAGCCCCCGCGGATCGCCCTTCTGCAGGGGCTTGAGGTCCCGGACCGCCACGGGCGTTCCGGTGGCCTTGCCCACCTTCACCGCGGCCTCCGTGAGCACCTGGGCGACAGTGGACCCGGACGCCCCCGACACGTCCAGCACGATCGCCCGGCCGCCGGCGGTGGCCTCGACCACCGCGAACACCTCCTGCCGGTCCACCGCCTTCACCGCCGCCTTGCGGCTGCCGTACGGGAGCAGCTTCAAAGAAGCGTCCAGGGCCTGGTCCATCCCGCCGATGAACCGCCGGGCCGTCGGCCGGTCATAGGCGCCGGTCACCGCGATCGGGATGTGGTGCGGGGTCGGATTGGCCATGGCGTACGTGTAGGAGCCGGCGAAGAGGCCCGCTGCCGCGGCGATGAGCAGGAGGAGGACGGTCGCGGGGAGGAAGGGGGACTGTTTGAAGGCCACCCAGCGCGAATCGGACATAGCGGTTACTTTGGCAGCTCGGCGGGCCACCGACGCCCCGAGTCAAATCGTTCGCGTGTTTTTCGGACGGGGTGAGATCCTGGATCGCGTATGTCTACGCATCCCGCCCCCGCTCTCGGCACCCTCGCCCCCCGTCTGACCGAACTGTCGCTGCGCGACGCGCATCGGCTCGGCCGGCGGCTCGAGGGCGCGCGCAAGATCCGTAAGCCGGAGGCCCGCGCCGCCGTCCTCGCCGAGATCGAGGCGGAGGTCGGCAAGGCCGAGGTCCGCATGGCCGAGCGGCGCACCCGTGTGCCCGCCATCGGCTACCCGGAGCAGCTGCCGGTCAGCCAGAAGAAGGACGCGATCGCGGCGGCCATCCGCGATCACCAGGTCGTCATCGTGGCCGGTGAGACGGGTTCCGGAAAGACCACGCAGATCCCGAAGATCTGTCTGGAGCTGGGCCGTGGCGTGCGCGGCATGATCGGGCACACCCAGCCCCGGCGGATCGCCGCCCGTACCGTCGCCGAGCGCGTGGCGGAGGAGCTGAAGACGCCCCTCGGCGAGTCCGTCGGCTGGAAGGTGCGGTTCACCGACCAGGTGGACCCCGACGGCACCTTCATCAAGCTGATGACGGACGGCATCCTGCTCGCCGAGATCCAGACCGACCGCGAGCTGCGCGCCTACGACACGATCATCATCGACGAGGCGCACGAGCGGTCCCTCAACATCGACTTCCTGCTCGGGTACCTCGCCCAGCTGCTGCCCAAGCGGCCGGATCTCAAGGTCGTCATCACCTCGGCGACCATCGATCCCGAGCGCTTCTCCCGGCACTTCGGCGACGCCCCGATCATCGAGGTCAGCGGCCGCACGTACCCCGTGGAGGTGCGCTACCGGCCGCTCCTGGAGGAGGACTCGGACGACGCCGACCGGGACCAGATCACCGCGATCTGCGATGCGGTCGAGGAACTCCAGGCCGAAGGCCAGGGCGACATCCTGGTCTTCCTCTCCGGTGAGCGGGAGATCCGGGACACGGCGGACGCCCTGGAGAAGAAGAAGTACCCCCGTGCCGGAGGCGCCAATTGGCAGGGCACCGAGATCCTGCCCCTGTACGCCCGGCTCTCGCACGCCGAGCAGCACCGCGTCTTCCAGCCGCACGCCGGGCGCAGGATCGTTCTGGCCACCAATGTCGCCGAGACGTCCCTCACCGTCCCCGGCATCAAGTACGTCATCGACCCCGGCTTCGCCCGGATCAGCCGCTACAGCCACCGCACCAAGGTCCAGCGGCTGCCCATCGAGCCGGTCTCCCAGGCCAGCGCCAACCAGCGCAAGGGCCGCTGCGGCCGTACGAGCGACGGCATCTGCATCCGGCTGTACTCCGAGGACGACTTCCTCGCCCGGCCGGAGTTCACGGACGCGGAGATCCTCCGTACGAACCTGGCCTCCGTCATCCTCCAGATGACCGCGGCCGGCCTCGGCGACATCGAGAAGTTCCCCTTCATCGACCCGCCGGACCACCGCAACATCCGCGACGGCGTACAGCTGCTGCAGGAGCTGGGCGCGCTCGACCCCGCCCAGAAGGACCCGCGCAAGCGCCTCACCGACACCGGCCGCAAGCTGGCCCAGCTGCCCGTCGACCCGCGGCTGGCCCGCATGGTGCTGGAGGCCGACAAGAACGGCTGTGTCCGCGAGGTCATGGTCATCGCGGCCGCGCTGTCCATCCAGGACCCGCGCGAGCGCCCGGCCGACAAGCAGACGCAGGCCGACCAGCAGCACGCCCGCTTCAAGGACGAGACCAGCGACTTCCTCGCCTACCTCAACCTGTGGCGCTACGTCCGCGAGCAGCAGAAGGAGCGCGGATCGAGCTCCTTCCGCCGGATGTGCAAGCAGGAGTACCTGAACTTCCTGCGCATCCGCGAGTGGCAGGACATCTACACCCAGCTGCGCACGGTCGCCAAGCAGATGGGCATGCACCTCGAGGAGCCTGCGGCGGGTACTGACGCCCCGGCCGACCGCATCCACACCTCCCTCCTCGCCGGCCTCCTCTCCCACATCGGCATGAAGGATGTGAAGGACGGCAACAAGAACGAGTACCTGGGCGCCCGCAACGCCAAGTTCGCGATCTTCCCGGGCTCGGCGCTGTTCAAGAAGCAGCCGAAGGTCGTGATGTCGGCCGAGCTGGTGGAGACGTCCAGACTCTGGGCGCGGGTTAACGCCAAGATCGAGCCCGAGTGGGTCGAACCGCTCGCCGAACACCTGCTGAAGCGGACGTACAGCGAGCCGCACTGGGAGAAGGACCAGGCGGCCGTGATGGCGTACGAGAAGGTCACGCTGTACGGCGTGCCGATCGTCGCCCAGCGCAAGGTGAACTACGGCCGCATCGACCCGGGGACGAGCCGCGAGCTGTTCATCCGCAACGCGCTGGTGGAGGGCGACTGGCGCACGCACCACAAGTTCTTCGCGGACAACCGCAAACTCCTCAGCGAGGTCGAGGAGCTGGAGCATCGGGCACGGCGCCGAGACATCGTGGTCGACGACGAGACGCTCTTCGACTTCTACGACCAGCGGGTGCCCGAACACGTCGTGTCCGGCGCGCACTTCGACTCCTGGTGGAAGCGGAAGCGGAACGAGCAGCCCGACTTCCTGGACTTCGAGCGGGAGATGCTCATCCGGGAGTCGGCGGAGGCGGTCACCAAGGCCGACTATCCGGACTCCTGGCGGCAGGGGCAGCTGAAGTTCCGGGTGACGTACCAGTTCGAGCCGGGCGCGGACGCGGACGGCGTCACGGTGCACATCCCGCTCCAGGTCCTCAACCAGGTCACGGACGAGGGCTTCGAGTGGCAGATTCCGGGCCTGCGCGAGGAGGTCGTGACGGAGCTGATCCGCTCCCTCCCGAAGCCGATCCGCCGCCACTACGTGCCCGCGCCGAACTACGCGAAGACCTTCCTGGAAAAGGCGGTCCCGCTCCAGGAGCCGCTGACGGTCACGATGGCCCGCGAGCTCAGGCGTATGGTCGGCGTCCCCTTCGAGCCGGACGACTTCGACTGGTCCAAGGTCCCCGACCACCTCAAGATCACCTTCCGGATCGTCGACGAGCGGCGCCGGCAGCTGGCCGAGGACAAGGATCTGGAGGCGCTGAAGCTCAGGCTGAAGCCGAAGGCGAGGAAGGCGCTGTCCCAGGCGGCGGCAGCGACCGCGTCCCGCGAGGGCGGCGAGTCCCTGGAGCGCAACGGCCTGACCGACTGGTCGATCGGCACGCTCACCCGCGTGTTCGAAACACGCCGTGCCGGCCACCCGGTGAAGGCGTACCCGGCGCTGGTGGACGACGGCGACACGGTCTCGGTACGACTGTTCGACACCGAGGACGAGCAGGCCGAGGCCATGTGGAAGGGCACCCGGCGGCTGATCCTGCGCAACATCCCGGTGAACCCGGCGAAGTTCGCGTCCGAGAAGCTGACGAACGCCCAGAAGCTGGCGCTCTCCGCGAATCCGCACGGCTCCGTCCAGGCGCTGTTCGACGACTGCGCGATGGCGGCGGCCGACAAGCTGATCGCGGACTTCGGGGGCCCCGTCTGGGACGAGGAGTCGTACCGGAAGCTGTACGACAAGGTGCGCGCGGAGATCGTCGACACGACGGTCCGTACGGTCGCCCAGGTGCAGCAGGTCCTCGCCGCCTGGCAGGCCTGTGAACGCCGTCTGAAGGCCGTGAGCAGCCCCACGCTGCTGGCGAACCTGACGGACGTACGCAAGCAGCTGGACGCCCTCGTGAAGCCGGGATTCGTCACGTGGGCGGGGATACGGCGCCTGGCCGACCTGATGCGCTACCTGGTGGCCGCGGACCGGCGCCTGCAGCAGATGCCGACCAACGTCCAGCGGGACACCACGCGCATGGAGAAGGTCCACGAGATGCAGGACGAGTACGCCTGGCTCCTGGAACAGCTCCCGCAGGGCCGCCCGGTCCCGTCCTCGGTCCTGGACATCCGCTGGATGATCGAGGAGCTGAGGGTCAGCTACTTCGCCCACGCCCTCGGCACCGCGTACCCGGTCTCCGACAAGCGGATCGTGAAGGCGATCGACGCGGCCGTGCCGTAACCGCTCGCGCACAGAGGGTGAGTTCGACCAGGCGGCCCCACCTCCTGTACAGTCTCTTCTCGCAGCGCAGTGCACAAACCAAGCGCCGCGAAACCTGGTCCTGTGGAGCAGTTTGGAGTGCTCGCCACCCTGTCAAGGTGGAGGCCGCGGGTTCAAATCCCGTCAGGACCGCAGAGAGAAGGGCCCCCGCGTGGGGGCCCTTCTTCCATGTCCGACCCATGTCCGACGGCAAAGGCCCCGCCCGCGGCCACAGAGAAGGGCCCGCACCCGGCAGCGGACGCAGCCCCTTCCGCATGCCGTCGGCTCCTCCGTGCCGGTCGGCGCACCCAGCCGGCCGCGCGTTCGAGGACAAGGCCCGTTCACAGGGCCGGAGCGGGTCTGGGCGCTGCGGACCCCAGCGACCAGGCAGCGGCTTGCCAGCTGGCGGGCTTGCCGGCACCGCCCCCAGCCACCGCAGCGGCTGCGGCACGGTGCCCGAGGACACGGCTGTACCAGCGGAGCCGCTCGCCCTTGACGGCGTCACATTCCGTCGGTACCCAGAAGACAGGGCCCGTTCCCCTGTACGGTCCGCGGAGGTGGCGTATGGCGGCATCGGTCAGGCACGAGACGCGGGCGCTGCTGAGGGCCCATCTGTCGGCCGCCTCGTCCTACCGGCATCTCACCCGCCACTGCCCCGTCTGTCATCACCTGCTGCGGCTGGCGATGGACGCCGGCCCATGGGTTCCCGAAGCAAGCGACGAGGAAGCCGAGGACGAAGGTCCGCGCAGCGCGTGAGCGGCGCCGGCCCCAACAGCCGTACGCGCGTGGGACGCTGGAACTGATCACTCCACTAGCGCACCCGCGCCGTCGGCAACAACCGCCGGGACGTGTGACGGGAGTCACCGCATGAGTTTTTGAAAGGGCGGTACTTACCCTCGTCCTACAACTGGTCAATTTAATATGTGCAATTGCACCAGCCTCAGGGGGCACGCACAGCGGTTCCGACAGCCCTGCCCAGACTCCGACAAGGCCGCTCACAGAGGTCCACCACACCCCCGACCAGCGCACAAAAAAGATCGCGCTGGACCCGGCGGAGTCCAGCGCGATCTACGACGCACCCTGTGTCGCTGCCTACAACGTTCTCTTCGGCTTGGGCGAGGGCCCTGTTGGGGCAGGTCCCGCGTCGCTTGGAGCTAGGGTTTCGGGCGCCTCGGCCGGTGGGGGACCTGCCGGATTGCCCGATTATTCGGTTGTTCAGGCCTCGCTGCGCTGCTGCGGGATGCCCGCGAGCAGTGCGCGGACCTCGGCCTCGCGGTAGCGGCGGTGCCCGCCGAGCGTACGGATGGACGTAAGCTTGCCGGCCTTCGCCCACCGCGTGACCGTCTTCGGGTCGACGCGGAACATCGTGGCGACCTCAGCCGGGGTCAGCAGCGGCTCGGCATCAGGGGTGCGAGCGGTCATGAGCGGCCTCCTCGGGAGAACCGAACCTTCTCGGTTCTTTCCTCTAAATTCTGCACCTTGACCCGCGTTGCCCGAAATGGCGGACGCGAGTCGAGTCGGTTATAGGACGAACGGCTTGTCCTCGGCACTACAACTACACCATCTGTCCAGCCGCGTCGGCCAAACCGATGGAATTGCCCTCCCAGGTGTTCATCAGCGACGGAAGCCGATGGACCATGCCATAGCGGACAGTCACGCCACTGTGACGATCAGTCACAGGACGATCAGGAGTCACAAGACCCCCCAAAGCGTGCAATGCTGAGATTCCGCCCACAATGGAGCACAGCGGGACGGACGGAGCCCTCCCCGGACTCCTTGTCCTATTTTGGCATGAGGGGCGGCAAGAGGCGCAAGGGCCCTGTAAGTGCCGTCCATCACCCTTGGGACAAAAGTCCAGATCGGGACCAACGTCCCGTCACATGGTCAAGTGGCCTAGACCGTACGTCGTTCGGCGCGGTTTGGGCCGTGACGTACGTCACTCTTCGAGTGTTTCTGGAACTTCAGTTCGCCGAGCGCCGGTCCCGGACCGCCCGCCACCGCTCCACGAGCCGCACATAGGCCTCCCCGGCCGCCGCGCCGTCGCCCCGGCGCAGCGCCGCGATGCCCTCGGCCACGTCCGCCGCCGAGTGGTCGCCCTCCAGCTCACCGGCCGGCAGCACATGCACCAGGCCGCCGTAGTCCAGCTCGACCAGCGAGCGCGGGTGGAACTCCTCCAGCCAGCGGCCGACGTCCACCAGGCCGTCGATCAGCGGGCTTTCCTCGACGGCGTCCTTCAGCGCGCGCAGCGCCCGCGCCACCCGCCGCCGGGCCTGCACCATCGGCGTGCGGTAGCGCAGCAGCGGCGGCACCTCGGCCGTGCCCTTCTCGTAGCGCCGTTCCTCGTCGGAGACCAGCACGAACCAGTTCAGCGGCACCTGCCAGGTCGCCGTACGGATCCACGGCCGGGCGTCGGGGTTGCGGGCGAGCCAGCGCTCGTAGTCCTGGGCGGCCTGGCGCCGTACGACCGGCGGCAGCACCGCGTCCAGCACCGGCGCCGGAAGCTCCTCCGCCAGCTCGCCGAGCGCCTGCCAGCCGCGCAGCCGGGTCCGCCAGGGGCACACGCAGACCACGCCGTCGACCTCCGCCACGAAGGCGTCGCTGCTCTCGTGTACCGGCACCGCGACCGGCGGGGTGGGCAGCAAGTCGGCCAGGGAACGGCGCAGTTCGTCCTGGTAGGAGGGGCGCTCGGGGCGGCGGGCGTAGCGGGCCCAGTGGCCGCGCTCCGGCTCCGGGAAGGCGCCCAGCGGCTCGTACACGCGCAAGTACGCGGCATAGGGGACGACCACGGAGGACACCTTCGGCACGCCTGCTCCCTCCCCATCGGGCCCGGCTCGAAACCACTGCAAATCGTGCCATGGTCATGCGTGCGGAAGAGGCACGAGAGAGTGATCCTGAACACTGCACGGATGGTGGTCGTGCCAAGGCTCTACGCTCATGCCACGGCACCCCGCCACCCGTACGGGGTTCCACCCCACTCGCCGCTCTTTACACAGGAGTCACCACAGTGACCGACGTAATTGGCGCACCTGCTGATGTCCTGCAGACCCTGTTCCACTCGGACCAGGGGGGTCATGAGCAGGTCGTGCTCTGCCAGGACCGCGCCACCGGCCTCAAGGCCGTGATCGCCATCCACTCCACCGCCCTGGGTCCGGCCCTCGGCGGTACGCGCTTCTACCCCTACGCCACCGAGGCCGAGGCCGTCGCCGACGCCCTCAACCTCGCGCGCGGGATGTCGTACAAGAACGCCATGGCCGGCCTCGACCACGGCGGCGGCAAGGCCGTGATCATCGGCGACCCGGAGCGCGACAAGACCGAGGAGCTGCTCCTCGCCTACGGCCGCATGGTCGCCTCGCTCGGCGGGCGCTATGTCACCGCGTGCGACGTCGGCACGTACGTCGCCGACATGGACGTCGTGGCCCGCGAGTGCCGCTGGACCACCGGCCGCTCCCCGGAGAACGGCGGCGCCGGCGACTCCTCCGTGCTCACCGCCTTCGGCGTCTACCAGGGCATGCGCGCCTCCGCCCAGCACCTGTGGGGCGACCCCTCGCTGCGCGGCCGCAAGGTCGGCATCGCCGGCGTCGGCAAGGTCGGCCACCACCTGGTGAAGCACCTGATGGACGAGGGCGCCGAGGTCGTCATCACGGACGTGCGCGCGGACGCCGTCCAGCGGATCGTCGACCAGTACCCCGCGCGGGTGACGGCGGTCACCGACACCGAGGAGCTGATCCGGGTGGAGGGGCTCGACATCTACGCCCCCTGCGCGCTCGGCGGCGCCCTGAACGACGACAGCGTGCCGGTGCTCACCGCCAAGGTGGTGTGCGGCGCGGCCAACAACCAACTCGCGCACCCCGGCGTGGAGAAGGACATCGCGGACCGCGGGATCCTCTACGCGCCGGACTACGTGGTGAACGCCGGCGGGGTGATCCAGGTGGCCGACGAGCTGCACGGGTTCGACTTCGACCGGTGCAAGGCCAAGGCGGCGAAGATCTTCGACACCACCCTGGCAATCTTCGCACGTGCGAAGGAAGACGGGATTCCGCCGGCTGCCGCGGCCGACCGGATCGCCGAGCAGCGGATGGCAGAGGCGCGCGGCAGCCGCGCTGCGCACTGAGTGCGTCGCACAGGTGAGCGGTACCCGCCGATGGGGACTTAGAGAGAACTCTCACTTCCATCGGCGGGTCGTTCCCCGATAAGTGGTTAAAATCGCCACTGACCAGCGAGGACGGGGCGCCTCGAAGGTCCTGGGCACACGCGCGTGCTGCGGGCGACGTACCGTATGGGCGCGGGCTCAGGTACCGTGGAAGCCCTACGGACCGGCCTCTCCACGGAGGGTCCGTTCCGGATCATGAACGCGTGTCAGACTCTGGGGCCGTTGAGCCCCTGTCACCGAGGGGGTCGAGCCATGGGGCGCGGCCGGGCCAAGGCCAAGCAGACAAAGGTCGCCCGCCAGCTGAAGTACAACAGCGGTGGGACTGACCTGTCACGTCTGGCCAGTGAACTGGGCGCATCGACTTCGAGCCAGCCGCCGAACGGCGAGCCGTTCGAGGACGATGAGAACGACGAGGACGATCTCTACTCTCGTTACGCCGACCTCTACGAGGACGACGACGAGGAAGAGGACGACAACGATCCTCACCAACAGCACCGTCGCGGCGCTTGACCTTGCAGTGACCAGCCCGGTCGGTGGCAGAGCCACCGACCGGTTTCTGTGCTGTCCGCACGGTCATCACGGTCATCGCCCGCAGGATCAGGCGGCGTAGTCCCCGACCAGCTCGGCAGCGGTCTCCTTGGTGCCCCGGTCCGTGATCTCGCCGGCCACCCATGCCTCGACACCGCGGTCGGCCAGGGTCGCGAGGGCCACCTCGGTGGACTCCTCGGGGACGATCGCCATCATGCCGACGCCCATGTTGAGCGTCTTCTCCAGCTCCAGGCGCTCGACGTTGCCGGTCTTCCCGACCAGCTCGAAGATCGCGCCCGGAGTCCAGGTGGCGCGCTCGACCGTGGCGTGCAGCTCGTCCGGGATCACGCGGGCCAGGTTGGCCGCGAGACCGCCGCCGGTGATGTGGCTGAACGCGTGCACATCGGTGGTGCGGGTCAGCGCCAGGCAGTCCAGCGAGTAGATCTTGGTGGGCTCCAGCAGCTCCTCGCCGAGGGTGCGGCCGAGCTCCGGGACCTCCGTCCCCAGGGCCAGGCCGGCCGTGTTCAGCAGGACGTGGCGGACCAGGGAGTACCCGTTCGAGTGAAGCCCGGAGGACGCCATGGCGATCACCGCGTCACCCTTACGGATGCGATCCGCGCCGAGCAGCCGGTCGGCCTCCACGACGCCCGTACCGGCCCCGGCGACGTCGAAGTCGTCCGCACCCAGCAGGCCCGGGTGTTCGGCGGTCTCTCCGCCCACCAGTGCGCATCCGGCGAGCACACAGCCCTCCGCGATGCCCTTCACGATGGCCGCGACGCGCTCGGGGTGGACCTTGCCGACGCAGATGTAGTCCGTCATGAACAGCGGCTCGGCACCGCACACCACGATGTCGTCCATGACCATGGCGACCAGGTCGTGACCGATGGTGTCGTAGACGCCCATGCGGCGCGCGACGTCCACCTTCGTGCCGACGCCGTCCGTGGCGGAGGCGAGCAGCGGGCGCTCGTAGCGCTTGAGGGCGGAGGCGTCGAAGAGCCCGGCGAAGCCGCCGAGGCCGCCGAGGACCTCGGGTCGCTGGGTCTTCTTCACCCACTCCTTCATCAGCTCGACCGCGCGGTCGCCCGCCTCGATGTCGACGCCCGCCGCTGCGTAGCTGGCACCAGTTGTCTCAGACATGACTGTGAGAGCTTTCGTGTCGTACTGCAGGGTGTTACGGGCGGCGGATCGCGTCGGCCGCGGCCGTGGCGGCGGGACCGGCCGCCAGCTCGGTCTCCAGGAGCTGCTTGCCGAGCAGCTCGGGGTCCGGCAGCTCCATCGGGTACTCGCCGTCGAAGCAGGCGCGGCACAGGTTCGGCTTGGCGATGGTGGTCGCCTCGATCATGCCGTCGATGGAGATGTAGGCGAGCGAGTCGGCGCCGAGCGAGGTGCCGATCTCCTCGATGGTCATGCCGTTGGCGATCAGTTCCGCGCGCGTGGCGAAGTCGATGCCGAAGAAGCAGGGCCACTTCACGGGCGGCGAGGAGATCCGGATGTGGACCTCGGCGGCGCCGGCCTCGCGGAGCATGCGGACCAGGGCCCGCTGGGTGTTGCCGCGCACGATCGAGTCGTCGACGACGACCAAGCGCTTGCCCTTGATGACTTCCTTCAGCGGGTTCAGCTTCAGGCGGATGCCGAGCTGGCGGATGGTCTGCGAGGGCTGGATGAAGGTCCGGCCGACGTAGGCGTTCTTCACGAGACCCGCGCCGAAGGGGATGCCGGAGGCCTCCGCGTAGCCGATGGCGGCCGGGGTGCCGGACTCCGGGGTCGCTATGACCAGGTCGGCCTCGACGGGGGCTTCCTTGGCCAGCCGGCGGCCCATCTCCACGCGGGAGAGGTACACGTTCCGGCCGGCGATGTCGGTGTCCGGGCGGGCCAGGTACACGTACTCGAAGACACAGCCCTTGGGCTTCGCTTCTGCGAATCGAGAGCTGCGCAGACCGTTCTCGTCGACGGCGACGAACTCGCCCGGCTCGATCTCACGGACGAAGCTGGCACCGCAGATGTCCAGGGCGGCGGTCTCGGAGGCGACCACCCAGCCGCGCTCCAGGCGGCCGAGGACCAGCGGGCGGATGCCCTGCGGGTCACGGGCGGCGTAGAGGGTCTGCTCGTCCATGAAGACGAGGGAGAAGGCGCCCCGCACCTTCGGGAGGACCTGGTGGGCCGCCTCCTCGATGGTCAGGGGCTTGCCGTCCTCGTCGACCTGGGCGGCGAGCAGCGCCGTCAGCAGGTCGGTGTCGTTGGTGGCCGCGACCCGGGTGGAGCGGCTGTTGTTGTCGTTCGGCAGGCCGGCGACCATTTCGGCGAGCTGCGCCGTGTTGACCAGGTTGCCGTTGTGGCCGAGCGCGATCGAGCCGTGCGCGGTGGCGCGGAACGTCGGCTGGGCGTTCTCCCACACGGAGGCGCCGGTGGTCGAGTAGCGGGCGTGTCCGACCGCGATATGACCCTGGAGCGAACCGAGCGAGGTCTCGTCGAAGACCTGGGAGACCAGGCCCATGTCCTTGAAGACGAGGATCTGGGAGCCGTTGCTGACCGCGATTCCCGCGGATTCCTGGCCCCGGTGCTGGAGGGCGTAGAGCCCGAAGTACGTGAGCTTTGCGACCTCTTCACCCGGAGCCCAGACACCGAAGACGCCGCAAGCGTCCTGGGGGCCCTTCTCGCCGGGAAGCAGATCGTGATTGAGTCGACCGTCACCACGTGGCACGCCACCGAGTGTAGGCGAGGTCGACCACTGGTCCGAATTGGGGATACGTGCCCTTAACAAGCCCCCACTCGCCGATCACCTTGTCGGTTTACGCGTTTGCGCTGGTCAGCGAGGTGCGCCCGGATCTCTGAGCGTCGGCGGCGGCGCTGTGGGCGGCGGCCGCGGGCCCGTTCGCCGGGTGCGTGAGTGAGGTGTCGCACATCATCCGGGCATGTTACGGCTGAGGTGGATGCGGTCGCCGTCGCCGTCGGTGAGCGTCAGTTTCGCGTGTTGCGTCTCGGCGACGAGCGTGCCGGTGGTGAGCGCACGGGCGAGCGCGCGCTCGAAGTCCATCCGGTCGGGGCCGCAGGCCATCCGGGTCGTGCGCAGGTCACCGAAGGTGATCCGGTCGCCGTGGACGGTGACCCGCGCGCTGAACTGGTTGCAGCCGAGGTTGCCGGCCGCCTTGCCGTTCTCGTCGATGCGCAGGCGGGCGGACGCGGGCGCGTGCCGGGTCGTATCGCCGACGGTGAGGCTGTCGACCCGCCAGTCGATGCCGGTCACGGGCTGGGAGGCGGTCATCGCACCACTGTCCGCCCTCCCGTTGCCGCACGCCATCGTGAGGACGGCGAGCACGGCGGCCGCCGGTGCGAGGATCATGCGTTGCTTGTACCGGTTCATGGCGATTCGACGGTAGACCGGCCGGGTCGGTTCCGCTACGCCATCAGCGGCAGCAGCCCCCCGATGTCCGCCCGTTCCCCACTGGCGCTCACCTTGGCATCCTCCAGCGCGTCCTTCCAGCTCAGGCGGCCGGTGGCGAGCCGGATCCAGGTCAGCGGATCGGTCTCCACCACATGGGGCGGGGTGCCGCGGGTGTGCCGGGGCCCCTCGACGCACTGCACCACGGCGTACGGCGGCACCCGCACCTCGGTGGAGCCGCCGGGCGCCTTCACGGCGAGGGCGTCGGCGAGCAGCCGGGTGGCGGCGGCCAGGGCCTGGCGGTCGTACGGGATCTCCAGGCCGGGTACGGCGGCGTTGAGGTCGTCGGTGTGGACGACGAGCTCGGTGGTGCGGGTGACCAGGTAGTCGTCCAGGGGCATCGCACCGGCGCTCGTCTGCAGGATCCGGCTGCCGGAGTGCTCGGCGAGCAGGGCGCGCAGGGACCGGTCGATGTCCGTGAGGTAGGCGTCGAGGTCGGGGTGCCCGGCGGACAGGTTCCGGGTGAACTCGTCGATGGCGGCGGCGTTGGCCGCGGTGGCGAAGGGCCAGTCCAGCAGGACGGCGTCCGCCTTGGCCGGCTCGGGCAGGGCGAGGGAGCGGTGGACGGCGGTGAGCGCCATGCCGATGTGCACGATCAGGTCCCGTACGGCCCACTCGCCGAGCCGGGTGGGCAGCGCGAGCTGCTCCTGGGTGAGGCCGCGCACGGTCTCCCGGACGTTTCCGAACTGGCCCAGGACCGCGGCGCGGGTCCTGCCGGGGTCGTAGCTGCGGGCACGCTTCTTGGCCGGTGGCATGGCGGTGAGCCTATGCCCTGACCGCGTAGTCCTTCAGGCCCTTTTCGACCAGGTCGAAGGCCTGCCGCGCGAACTCGGCGGCGTCGGCGGCGACCTGGTCGAGGGTCTGACCGGCCTGCGCACCGAGGAGACCGGCGGCGGTGATCAGCACGAGGATGACGTCGCGGGTCTCCTCGGTGCGCAGGCCAGCCAACGAGTTCCCGTGCGCCCTTCTCGGACTCGACGTAGGCGCGTTCGCGCAGGCCGCAGTCGCCATGACGACCGCGCGGGTCCGCCGGGCGAACGGCTGCGAACCTCCCTGTGGCAGCTGCGCGCGGCCCTGCTCCTCGTCAGTCGCGGCTTCGGCCGGCTCCTCGTCCGGCTGACCAGTTGGTGCAGCGGACGGCCCCACGCCACCGGCTCGGCATCGGCTCCCTGGCCGTCCTGCGCGAAGCGGACCGGGCGGCGGGGCTGAAGGCGTACGTCTCCGCGCTGGACAGGGCGTTCCTGTGCGGGGCCGGCGTCATGGCTCGGTCTGTGCTGCTCGCCCTGCGGCTGCCGAGGACGCGGCCGATGGAGGCGGAGCCCGTCGAGGAGCCCGTGGCCGCATGAGCCCGTGGCCGCATGAGAAGGGCCCCGCCCGGCTTCCGGACGGGGCCCCTCTTCAGATGCGCCTACGCAAGCAGCGCCGGAATGGTCTCCTCGTGAGCCGTCCGCAGCTCCTCCAGGGTGAGCGCGAACTCGCCCTGGATCTCGACCGTGTCACCGTCCACGACACCGATCCGGGTGGCCGGCAGGCCCCGCGCACCGCACATGTCGTTGAAGCGGACCTCCTCCGAGCGCGGCACCGCGACGACCGCGCGGCCCGCCGACTCGGAGAACAGGAACGTGAAGGCGTCCAGGCCGTCCGGTACGACCAGCCGCGCGCCCTTGCCGCCGAGCAGCGCGGACTCCACGACCGCCTGCACCAGGCCGCCGTCGGACAGGTCGTGCGCGGAGTCGATCATGCCGTCGCGGGAGGCGGAGATCAGGATCTCGCCCAGCAGCCGCTCGCGCTCCAGGTCGACCTGCGGGGGCAGACCGCCGAGGTGGTCGTGGACCACCTGGGACCAGGCCGAGCCGCCGAACTCCTCGCGGGTGTCGCCGAGGAGGTAGATCAGCTGGCCCTCCTCCTGGAAGGCGACCGGGGTGCGGCGCGCGACATCGTCGATCACGCCCAGGACCGCGACCACCGGGGTCGGGTGGATGGCCGCCTCGCCCGTCTGGTTGTAGAGCGAGACATTGCCGCCGGTCACCGGCGTGCCGAGCTGCTGACAGGCGTCCGCCAGACCGCGCACGGCCTCCGCGAACTGCCACATCACGGCCGGGTCCTCGGGCGAGCCGAAGTTCAGGCAGTCGGAGACCGCGAGTGGCTTGGCACCCGTGGTCGCCACGTTCCGGTAGGCCTCGGCCAGGGCCAGCTGCGCGCCCGTGTACGGGTCGAGCTTGGCGTAACGGCCGTTGCCGTCCGTCGCGATCGCGACACCGAGGCCGGTCTCCTCGTCCACGCGGATCATGCCGGAGTCCTCCGGCTGGGCGAGGACGGTGTTGCCCTGGACCAGGTGGTCGTACTGCTGGGTGATCCAGTTCTTGGAGGCCTGGTTCGGGGAGGCGACCAGCTTCAGGACCTGGTCCTTCAGCTCCTCGCTCGTCTGCGGCCGGGGCAGCTTGTTCGCGTCGTCCGCCTGGAGGGCGTCCTGCCAGTCCGGGCGGGCGTACGGGCGCTCGTACGTCGGGCCCTCGTGGGCCACGGTCCGCGGGTCCACGTCCACGATCTTCCCGCCGTGCCAGAAGATCTCCAGGCGGTCGCCGTCGGTCACCTCACCGATGACGGTGGCGATGACGTCCCACTTCGCGCAGATCTCCAGGAACCGGTCGACCTTCTCCGGCTCCACGACCGCGCACATGCGTTCCTGCGACTCGCTCATGAGGATTTCCTCGGGAGAGAGGGTCGAGTCGCGCAGCGGGACGTCGTCCAGGGTGACGCGCATGCCACCGGAGCCGTTGGAGGCGAGCTCGGAGGTGGCGCAGGAGAGACCGGCGGCACCGAGGTCCTGGATGCCGACGACGAGCTTCTCCTGGAAGGCCTCCAGGGTGCACTCGATGAGGAGCTTCTCCTGGAAGGGGTCGCCGACCTGGACGGCCGGGCGCTTGCTCGGCTTGGCGTCGTCGAAGGTCTCGGACGCGAGGATCGAGGCGCCACCGATGCCGTCACCACCCGTACGAGCCCCGTACAGGATGACCTTGTTGCCCGCGCCGGAGGCCTTGGCCAGGTGGATGTCCTCGTGCCGCATCACACCGATGGCACCGGCGTTGACCAGCGGGTTGCCCTGGTAGCAGGAGTCGAACACGACCTCGCCGCCGATGTTGGGCAGGCCCAGGCAGTTGCCGTAGCCGCCGATGCCCGCGACCACGCCCGGGAGCACCCGCTTGGTGTCGGGGTGGTCGGCGGCGCCGAACCGCAGCGGGTCGACGACCGCCACAGGTCGCGCACCCATGGCGATGATGTCGCGGACGATGCCGCCGACGCCCGTGGCCGCGCCCTGGTAGGGCTCGACGTACGACGGGTGGTTGTGCGACTCGACCTTGAAGGTCACGGCGTAACCCTGACCGACGTCCACCACGCCCGCGTTCTCGCCGATGCCGACGAGGAGGGCGTCGCTCTCGGGTGCCTTCTCGCCGAACTGGCGCAGGTGGACCTTGGAGGACTTGTACGAGCAGTGCTCGGACCACATGACCGAGTACATGGCGAGTTCGGCGCCGGTCGGGCGGCGGCCGAGGATCTCCACCACACGCTCGTACTCGTCCTTCTTCAGGCCGAGTTCGGCCCAGGGCAGCTCGACGTCGGGGGTCGCGGCCGCGTGCTCGACCGTGTCCAGAGGCGTCCGGCTCATGCGTTGACCAGCTTCTTGAGAATCGAGGTGAAGAACGGGAGCCCGTCGGTACGGCCCGTACCGACCAGCGGCTCGACGGCGTGCTCGGGGTGCGGCATGAGGCCTACGACGTTCCCGGCCTCGTTGGTGATGCCGGCGATGTCGTTCAGCGAGCCGTTGGGGTTGAAGTCCAGGTACCGGAACGCGACCCGGCCCTCGGCCTCCAGCTTGTCCAGCGTGTACTGGTCGGCGACGTACCGGCCGTCCATGTTCTTCAGCGGGATGTGGATCTCCTGGCCGGCGCGGTAGTCGCTGGTCCAGGCGGTCTCCGCGTTCTCCACCCGCAGCTTCTGGTCGCGGCAGATGAAGTGGAGGTGGTCGTTGCCGAGCATCCCGCCCGGGAGGAGGTGGGCCTCGGTGAGGATCTGGAAGCCGTTGCAGATACCGAGGACCGGAAGGCCGGCCTTCGCCTGCTCGATCACGGACTCCATCACCGGCGAGAACCGGGAGATGGCACCGGCCCGCAGATAGTCGCCGTAGGAGAAACCGCCGGGAAGGACCACGGCGTCGACCTGCTTGAGGTCCTTGTCCTTGTGCCACAGGGCGACCGGTTCGGCGCCCGCGAGGCGGATCGCGCGCTGGGCATCCTGATCGTCGAGGCTGCCCGGGAAAGTGACGACGCCAATACGAGCGGTCACTTGGCCGCCTCCGCGACTTCCGCGGTCTCTTCCACCTTGACGGTGAAGTCCTCGATCACGGTGTTGGCGAGGAAGGATTCCGCAAGCTCGTGGATGCGGGCGAGCGCGGCCTCGTCGACCGGCCCGTCAACTTCGAGTTCGAATCGCTTTCCCTGACGTACGTCCGAGATCCCTTCGAAACCCAGGCGCGGCAGCGCACGCTGGACCGCCTGGCCCTGGGGGTCGAGGATCTCCGGCTTGAGCATGACGTCGACTACGACGCGTGCCACTGGCACTCCCGGTGTGTGGTGCTGAGCAGGTTCCTTCAGACTACCCGCACAAAATTTCTACGCGAGTAGAGTTGTAGGAAACTACGTGAGGCGCATCACGATCGGGTGTCGAAGCCGTACTGCCGCGAAAAGTTCTGGGAAAGTTCCCCAGTCCGCCCCGTTCACCTATTGTCTTCGGACACGCGGACGGATTTAGTCGGGCTTCACTTTGCATTGCCGAGCACTGTACAAATGAATTGGCAATAGCCGATACTCGGCACGTCATCGCCGGTGAGCTGTATCGACGTGCCGCACGAAGGGACCGATATTCGTGGCGCAAAAGGTCGTGGTCACGCTCTTTGACGACATCGACGGCTCGGAAGCGGCGGAAACGATCGCCTTCGGACTCGACGGGAAGTCGTACGAGATCGACCTGAACGAAACCAACGCCAAGAAACTGCGCAAGGCGCTCGCGCCCTACGTCGAGGCCGGCCGCAAGAGGTCGCGGTCCGGCAAGGCGTACAAGCAGACGGAGGTCGCCCCCGACCCGGCGGCCGTCCGCGCCTGGGCCCAGGCCAACAAGATGGACGTCCCCGCCCGCGGACGCATCCCCAAGAAGGTCTACGAGGCGTTCAGCGCCGCGCAGTGAGGCGCGTGGGGAGCCGTGACGAACGGCCGGCCGCACGAGCCCGCGAAGGGGCAGTCCTCAGGGTCCGTCAGCGGACCCTGAGGGCCGCGCACTTGGGCATACCGGGCACGAGGGGGAGCCGACTTGCGCCACCCCCCTATTGATCAGCTAATGTCTGGAGCACGCCGAGGGGCGGGGCCGGAAGGCTGAAACCCCGAGGAACGTGCGGGTGTAGTTCAGTAGCAGAACATCCCCCTTCCAGGGGGAAGGCGCAGTGTGCGATTCCTGTCACCCGCTCCGGCACCGCTTGCCACGACCACTCTTGTGGATCAGGTAGGCTGGTGCTCGCACCGATCGGTGGGAGCCGGTCGGGAGCAGTGCGGACGTAGCTCAGTTGGTAGAGCGCAACCTTGCCAAGGTTGAGGTCGCGAGTTCGAGCCTCGTCGTCCGCTCCAGGGAAAGCCCCGGTCATCGCGACCGGGGTTTTTTCGTGTCCGCGGGCCGCTGATATTGGGCGAGCGATGACAATCCCCTTCGAGTGAGCGGGTGCGGCGGCGGTGTGAAGGTCGCCACATCTCTGCGCATCGAAGTGCGCTCCTGCCAGGTGCTGATCGTCATCGGGCACGGGCGGCCCGGTCACCTGGACCGAACGCTCGTGGCGGTGTGCGCGGGTTCGCCCCGAAGGCCGTCGGCGCCCAGTGGCTCGCCGGGATCATCCGGACCGTGGACGCCGGAAACCGTTGTGCCGAGCCGGAGTTGGCCGCCGCCGCGATCTCCGCCGGGGCACCTCGGCATCCCGCCCGGTCGGCGCTCGCGGCCGACGGGGCGTCGGTCCTGGAGATCGTCGAGCCGGCCGCGCTGTCCTCGGGGACCGTGCGGAATCGCCTCTCCTCGGCCGTCACGAAGCCCGACGCCGAGAACTGTCATGCGGCAGTGCGTCTCGCACACGAGCGAGGTTGGGTATAGTTGCTCTCGCGCCACGGCGCAAGGCGGACGTAGCTCAGTTGGTAGAGCGCAACCTTGCCAAGGTTGAGGTCGCGAGTTCGAGCCTCGTCGTCCGCTCTGGAAGAAGACCCCGGTCCATGGGACCGGGGTCTTTTCGTGCTGCTAGCTCCAGCTCAGGCCGGTGAGGCGCTCGTAGGCCTCCACGTACTTCCGCCGGGTCTGCTGGACGACCTCGTCCGGCAGCGGCGGCGGGGGCTGCTCGCTCTTGCGGTCCCAGCCGGAGGCGGCGGAGGTCAGCCAGTCCCGGACGAACTGCTTGTCGTACGACGGCTGGGCGCGGCCCGGCTGCCACTGGTCGGCCGGCCAGAAGCGGGAGGAGTCGGGGGTGAGGACCTCGTCCGCGAGGACCAGGGTGTCGCCGTCGAGGCCGAACTCGAACTTGGTGTCCGCCAGGATGATCCCCCGGTCACGGGCGATGTCCCGGGCCCGCGAGTACACGGCGAGGGTGGCCTGGCGCAGCTGGGCGGCGGTGTCGGCGCCGACCTGACGGGCGACCTCCTCGTAGGAGACGTTCTCGTCGTGCTCGCCGACCTCGGCCTTGGTGGCGGGGGTGAAGATCGGGGCGGGGAGTTCCGAGCCGTCGACGAGGCCTTCGGGGAGGGCGAGGCCGCAGACCGTACGGGACTCGTTGTACTCGACCAGGCCGGAGCCGGTGAGGTAGCCGCGGGCCACGCACTCCACCGGCACCATCTTCAGCTGCTTGCAGACCAGTGTGCGGCCCGCCCAGCCGGCGGGGGCGCCCTCGGGCACCTCGGTGCTGATCACGTGGTTGGGGGCCAGGTCGCGCAGCTGGTCGAACCACCACAGGGACAGCTGGGTGAGGACACGGCCCTTGTCGGGGATCTCCGTGGGCAGCACCCAGTCGTACGCGGACATGCGGTCGCTGGCGACCATCACGAGGTCGCCCGCCTCGTTCTGGTACAGCTCGCGCACCTTTCCGGTGTGCAGGTGCACCAGGCCCGGAACCTGGATCGGCTCGGGCTTTTCTACGAATCCGGACACGGTTCCTCCCCGTGGTTCTGTCCAAGTGCCTCGATTCTCCCTTATGGGGGCGATGGGTTTCGGCCAGGGGTCGTGTGTTCTGTATTGGCGATCAGTCGCGTTTGCAGATGCGGTCCAGGAGGTTGGCCGTGGCGCGCTGGATACGGGGGTCCACATGACCGGGGCGGTCCAGGGCCGGGGACCAGGCGAAGGTTCCGGAGGCGAAGGCCCAGGCGCCGGAGGGGGCGCGGTAGAGGGAGGTCTCCTGGTGGCGCAGGACGCCGTCGTTGTCGGTGTACGGGGAGTGGGCGAGCAGGATGCGCTCCTCGTGCGCGGGCAGCGGGGTGCGCGGGAAGTACCGGTCGGCCTCGCCGGCGACCAGGCCCTCGATCTCGTCGCCCTCGTGCGCGCCGGTCGCCTCCCAGAGCCAGTGGCCGGCGTTGCGGACGACCAGGGGATGCGGCTCGGGCACCCGGCCCGCGTACTGGATGCCGACCACTTGCTGCTCGGGCCGGTCGATCTCGCGCCAGAGGACCGGCTTGCCGGGTCCCTTGCGCTTGCGGCAGGTCAGCAGGCGGTCCGGGACGCCCGACGGGGAAGGGCCCAGCTCCACCTGCCAGTACATGGTGTTGGCGGAGAGGAAGACCAGTGAGGTGCCGCGGTCGCGGGCCTGCTCGACCGCGCGGCGCATCGGGACGGACCAGTACTCGTCGTGGCCGGGGAAGACCAGGCCCCGGTAGCGGGCCGGATCCACGCGGCCGGCGTGCAGGTCGCGGGCGTCGGCGTAGGCGAGGTCGTAGCCGTACCGCTCGGCCCAGCGGATGAAGTCGTAGGCGTGCCCGACGTGCAGGGGAAGCCCGGCGCCCGCGTAGGGGCGGTCGAAGGAGACCGTGGTCGCCGCGTCGGCCTCGCCGAGCAGCCGGCCCTTGTCGTCCCAGGCGTGGTAGAGGCTGGCGCCGGTGCGGCCGTCCTCCGGATACAGGTTGTACGCCTGCCAGGTGATGTCCGGCAGCAGCAGGAGCAGGTCGGCGGGGTGGTCGTCGCGGACCGTGAACGGCACGTGGGAGCGGTAACCGTCGGCGGTGGTGAGCACGGCCACATAGGCGCCGATGGGCCAGTGGGAGGGCACCTGGAGGCGCCAGGACAGCCACCAGTGGTGGCAGGAGACCGTGCGGTCGACGGCCAGCGGCGCGGGCTGGACGATGCCGGACAGGCGCGGACTGGTGGTGATCTTGGAGGCGCCGTCACCGCCGTAGTGGCCGATCCGGTAGATGTCGACGCCGAACTCCTGGGGCGGGTCGACCGTGATGTGGAAGTCGATCGCCGCGCCGGGCGTGACCGCGCCGGTTGCGGTGAAGCCCTTGATCTGGCGGTGCACGTCGTCGGCCGAGCGGGGTCCGGGCACGCGCGGGGCGGTGCCGACCCCTTTGAGCGGCTGTGGGCTCGGGTCGACGTACCAGGGCACGACATGACCGGTGTCGTCGAAGTAGGTCTCACTGCCGCGCAGCCAGGGCATCGGGCCCTGACCGAAGGGGTCCGTGACGGCGTGCGCGAGTGCTCCGGACTCCCAGCGGCGGATGTGGTCCGAGGCCATGGTCGCTCCCCTCCCTCTGCCCCCGTGTCGTCCTGTCTCGGTGGTGCTCGTGCTCGCTGTTCTCGGTGTGCTCGGTGGTACGCACAGTTCTCGGGCGTGCTGTCGTATGTCGCACGCCCTTGCCAGGTGCTTGGTCGCTCCCAGCACATCACATAACGCACGGGCTCGGTCACTAGTCGTTGCGAATTGACCTGAAGTGGAAGACAGAACTCCCGTTCGGCGAGCCGCATGGGGCTCAGCAGGGGGCTGCCACAGCCGGCTAGACGAGCCGTACGGGCTTCTCGGGGCGTATCCCGGACGCGGCCAGCCAGTCGCGCAGCGGGCCCGGGTCTCCCTCCTCGATGAGGCGGAGCACCTTGGGCGCGAGGTCGGCGGCGCGCTCGCCGCCCAGCAGCAGGGAGGGGCCGTCCAGCCAGTCCAGGGCGGGGACCGCGCCGGCGGTGTCCACGGCGGCGCAGCACACCATGGCCGTGACGTGATCGGTGAGCAGGTCGCGGGCGGTGCGGGGCGGCTGCAGCGGGAAGAGCGGCAGGCCGGCGTCGTCCCACAGGGCGCTCTCGGCGCTTCGGCCGGTGGCGGTCGCGCCGAATCTGGGCGCGCCGGCCTCCTCCCGGGCCAGCGCGGCGGTCAGGCCTACGGCGAGGGCGGCGCTGCGTTCCGTGCCGGGGTCTTCGGGCGCGTCCGGTGTGTCGGGCGGCACCGGTTCCGCCTCGGCTTCGCCTTCGGCGGGGATTTCGTTCCCACCCGCACCCCCCATGCGACTTGCGCTGTCGGGTGCGGGTGGCCCCTGTGGGGCGTCCTCGCCGTCGGCGGGTTGCGGAAGCGGCGTCGGGGCGGGGGGCTCCAGGGGGGCGTTCCCACCGTCGGCGGGTTGCGCGTCGGGCGCTGGGGCCGTTGGGAGCGAGGGGGCCGGATCCGCGGCGGTGGGGTGGGGGGCGACCTGCGACGCCCTCGGTTCCGGTGCTTCCGGGGCGGGCTCGGTGAGGTGGTCCAGGACTCGGGCCAGGGTGGGGCCGCCGGGGTCGGGGGTCGTGGGGTCGAGGGACGGGCGGACGCCCAGGGAGTCCAGGACGCGGTGCAGGCGGGCCGCGTCGGCGCGCCAGGTGCGGTCCACGACCTCCTCCGGATACGCCTGCCAGTCCACCGGCGCCCAGTCCGGGCCGGACTCCGCGGGGCCACCGTGGAAGAGGCGGGCGGCGAGCAGGGACGCGGCCTCGTCCACGGCACCCGGCTCCTCCAGGAGGTCGCAGGCGGGCCGCTCGCCGAGCCGGGAGGTGAAACCCTCGGCCAGGCGGTCGCGCCGGGACAACTCGGTGAGCGCCGCCACCACGCCCGCGTCCAGCCGCGAGGGCCAGCGACCCATGCGCCAGGCGGGCAGCGCGACCCTGGTCAGCAGCCGGTCCCAGCCGGCGTAGGCCAGGCCCACCTGCTCCTGGGCGACGATCCGCAGGCCGTAGTCGACGGCCTGGGCCCGCTCGGCCGCCGCCGCGGCGACCCCGCGCTCCATCTGAGTGGCGTGCTCCCGGCAACTCCGCAGCAGCAGGCGGGCCACCCAGCCGAGGGCCGCGCACACACCGCGCGTCGCCGGACAGCGGGCCCGTGTCGAGGCGACCGCGACCGCCGCGTCCAGACCGCGCACGAATCGCCGGGCGGCGGCTATGTCCGGGTGCCCCGAAGGGCCCGTACCGGCGATGACCGGGGCGAGGACCGCGCGCAGCTCGCCGACCCGCATCCACCACAGGAACGGGGAGCCGATGACGAGCACCGGCGCGACGGGCGGGCGGCGGCCCGGGCCCGCCAGCTCGTCCTCGTCGGGCGCGGGGCGCGCAGGCGGGCTGTGGGCCGAATGTGTGCGGTCCTCCAGCCAGCTGTCGCAGTCCGGGGTCAGCGCTATGGCCGAGGGGGCCGGCACGTCCAGCCGGTCGGCGAGGTCGCGCACCATCCGGTACAGGTCCGGGGCGGATCCCTCCGGGATCGGCACCGTCGGGCTGACGGCCGGACGGGCCCGGGCCACGACCAGGGCGATACCGGTGGCGGCCAGCAGCACCAGCACGGCGAGCACGCCCACGACCCAGCGGGCCACGTCCCAGCCCCGGCCGACGAAGTGGCCGGTGGGGCCGCCGGTCAGCAGGATCACCGCGGCCGCCGCGGGCAGCACGGCCACGGCCAGCGCCCGGCCCCGCACCCGCAGTACGGCGAGGGCCCGGCTGCGCGCGGCCTGCGCGCCCATCTCCGCACCGATTCCGGTCACGTCCCGCCCTCACCCCCTCACTGCCGATGTACGTGCTGTCCTGGTGGTGCTCACTCCCCCACTGTGGCACCCGCCACTGACATCGCAATGCCGGTGGGCCAAGTGCCGGAACGCTTGCGCGGCACCCTAGTTGGGGCTCCGGCCCACGTCAGCCGTATGGACGATTGCTCACTCGATGGAATGGCTTTGGTCAGAGGTGAGTGACAGACAGCAAAGATCAGGCCCCGGATCAGGGGATCCGGGGCCTGCATCAGGGCGAGGGAAAGTCAGGCGTCCGCCGCCTCGGCCGCCGCCTTCGCGGCGATGTCCGTGCGGTGCTGGGAGCCGTCCAGGTGGATCCGGCCCACCGCCCGGTACGCCCGTTCGCGCGCCTCGGTCAGGTCCTTGCCGGTGGCGGTGACGGACAGCACCCGTCCGCCCGCGCTGACGACGGCGTCGCCGTCCCGCTTGGTCCCGGCGTGCAGCACGTACGCGTGCGGGGCGTCCTCGGCGGCCACCTCGTCCAGACCGGTGATCGGGTCGCCGGTGCGGGGGGTGGCGGGGTAGTTGTGCGAGGCGACGACGACCGTGACGGCCGCGTCCTCGCTCCAGCGCAGGGGCGGCAGATCGGCGAGGTTGCCGGTGGCGGCGGCCATCAGCAGGCCGGCCAGCGGGGTCTTCAGCCGGGCCAGCACGACCTGGGTCTCGGGGTCGCCGAAGCGGGCGTTGAACTCGATCACCCGGACACCACGGCTGGTGATCGCCAGGCCCGCGTAGAGCAGACCGCAGAAGGGAGTGTCACGGCGGTGCAGCTCGTCCACGGTCGGCTGCAGCACCGTCTCCAGCACCTCGTCGACCAGCTTCGGCTCGGCCCACGGCAGCGGCGAGTACGCGCCCATGCCGCCGGTGTTCGGGCCCTCGTCGCCGTCCAGGGCGCGCTTGAAGTCCTGGGCGGGCTGGAGCGGTACGACCGTCTCTCCGTCGGTGATCGCGAAGAGGGACACCTCGGGGCCGTCGAGGAACTCCTCGATGACCACGCGCTCGCAGGCGGCGGCGTGGGCCTTGGCGGCCTCCAGGTCGTCGGTGACGACCACGCCCTTGCCGGCGGCGAGGCCGTCGTCCTTGACGACGTAGGGGGCGCCGAAGGCGTCCAGGGCCTCGGCGGCCTCCTCGGCCGTCGTGCACACGTAGGAGCGGGCGGTCGGCACCCCGGCCGCCGCCATGACGTCCTTGGCGAAGGCCTTGGAACCCTCCAGCTGCGCGGCCTCCTTGGACGGGCCGAACACCGGGATGCCCGCCGCGCGGACGGCGTCGGCCACACCGGCGACCAGCGGGGCCTCCGGGCCGACGACGACCAGGTCGGCACCGAGGCCGGCGGCCAGCTCGGCGACCGCCTTGCCGTCGAGCGCGTCGACCGAGTGCAGCTCGGCGACCTCGGCGATGCCGGCGTTGCCTGGGGCGCAGTGCAGCGCGGTGACGTCGGGGGCGAGGGACAGGGAGCGGCACAGGGCGTGTTCGCGGGCGCCGCTGCCGATGACGAGGACCTTCACGGGGTCAGCCTAATGGCAAGGTTGCCGAAGGTTGGGGGGCGGGTTTGTTGGGGTTTCCTCCAAAGGAGGGCGGTGTCGGGGTGGCCGTCCTCTGGGGGCCCGCCCCCAGAGGCCCGACTTTGCCCACCTGCCCACTCGACTCGGTCGGCTGGGAGGGTGCCGTTCGGGCTTGGGGTGGGTGGTGCGGGCGGGACGGGCCGGGGGAGAGAGCTGGCTCGGTCGGCTGGGAGGGTGCCGTTCGGGCTGGGGTGGGGCGTGTGTGGTGCAGTGCGGTGCGGGCCGAGGTGGGCGGGAGTCGGCTCGGTCGGCCACTCGCGGCACCGATCCCGGCCAGCAACTCGCGGCGCCAGCTCATCCCTGTCGGCCACTCGCCGGGCCGCCCCTTCCCGGTCGGCCACTGGCACTGCCGCGCCCCGACCCGGTTGGCCACTCGCAGCGCCACCCCGGCCCGGCGGGCTACTCGTTCGAGAACTCCTCGACCACCGTCGCCCCCAGTTCCCGCACGATCAGTTCGTGGCCGGAGAGGGCCGACTCGTCCAGATCCGGGTCGTCGTCCTCTGGGATGTCGTCCTCGGGGGCGACGGGGGGCGGCTCGGGGGCGGACGTGGGCTGAGGCGCAGGGGTGGGTGCGGCGGGAGCGGCCGCGGGGCCGGACTGCGATGGCGCGGGAGCCTGCGGGGCCGGCTGGGGAGCCGCGGGGCGGGGAGCGGCCGGGGCGCCGTAGCCACCGCCGCCTCCGGCGGGGGCGCCGTAACCCCCTCCGCCGCCGAAGCCCGAGCCCCCGGCGGGCGGGGGCGCGGAACCGCCACCGGACGGGTCTGCGACCGCCTCGATCTTCCACTGCACGTTGAACTGCTCGGCCAGCGCCGCCCGCAGCACGTCCTCGCTGCCGCTGCCGGCGAAGTTGTCACGGGCACCGGCGTTGACGAAGCCGAGCTGGAGAGTGGTGCCGTCGAAGCCGGCCACCTGCGCGTTCTGGCTGAGCAGGATCCAGGTGAAGCGGCGGCGGTTCTTGACGGCCTCCAGGATGTTCGGCCAGAGCATGCGGGGATCGAGGCCACCGGTCGGGGCGGCCGCGGGCGCTGCCGGGGCCGCGGGGGCCGCGGGGGCCGCCGAGGATGCCGGGGGCTGCTGCTGGCCGGCCGAGGGACGGCCCGGGGCATGGCCCTGTGGGGTGTGGCCTTGCGGTGCGCCGCCCGCCGGTGCAGCGGCCGTGGGCCAGCCACCAGGACGCCGGCCACTTCCGGCCGTAGCGGCTGTGGGCCAGGCGCCGGGAGCGACGGGAGCCGGGGTGGACGCACCGGCCGGGGCGGGGGGTGCGGAGGGCGGCACCTCGGCCTGGGCGGCGGGTGCGGGGGCCGCCGGGACGCCAGGGGCAGCCGGTGCCGTGGGAGCCGTAGGGGCCGTAGCCGCGGGGGCGGCCGGGGCCGGACCACCGACGCCAGGGCCGCCAGAACCCGGACCAACGGCCCCATGACCACCGACGCCAGGACCACTGACACCCGGCCCACCGGCACCCGGACCGCCAACGTCCTGCCCACCAGCGCCAGGCCCGCCACCCCCCGGCCCATTGGCCGACCGCACCGCCGCGCGGGCCGCCGCCGGGCCGGTGCCGGGCGGTACGGAGGCTGCGGCGGGCGGCATGGAGGTGCCGGCGCCGTGGGACTCGGGGCCAGGGACGTAGCCCATGGCGGGCGCGCCGGTGCCGGCCGAGAAGTGGACGCCACGCTCGATGCGGTCGAGGCGGGCCATCAGCGAGCGCTCGTCGCCGTAGGCGGCGGGGAGCATGACGCGTGCGCAGATCAGTTCCAGCTGGAGGCGGGGCGAGGTGGCGCCGCGCATCTCCGTCAGGCCCGCGTTGACCAGGTCGGCGGCGCGGCTCAGCTCGGCGGCGCCGAAGGTGGAGGCCTGGGCCTGCATGCGCTCCAGGACGTCGGCGGGGGCGTCGAGGAGCCCCTTCTCCACGGCGTCCGGCACGGCGGCGAGGATCACCAGGTCCCGGAGGCGCTCCAGCAGGTCGGCGACGAAACGGCGCGGGTCGTTGCCGCCCTCGATGACGCGGTCGACGACCTCGAAGGCGGCGGCCCCGTCACCGGTGGCGAAGGCCTCGACGACGGAGTCGAGAAGGGAGCCGTCGGTGTAGCCGAGGAGGGAGGTGGCCATGGCATAGGTCACACCCTCCGCGCCGGCACCGGCGAGGAGCTGGTCCATGACGGACATGGAGTCACGCACGGAACCCGCGCCGGCGCGCACGACGAGGGGCAGCACGCCGTCCTCGACCGGGATGTCCTCCTTCTGGCACACCTCGGCGAGGTAGTCCCGCAGGGTGCCGGGCGGGACGAGCCGGAAGGGGTAGTGATGCGTCCGCGACCGGATCGTGCCGATGACCTTCTCGGGCTCGGTGGTCGCGAAGATGAACTTCAGATGCTCCGGCGGCTCCTCGACGACCTTCAGCAGCGCGTTGAAGCCGGCCGACGTGACCATGTGGGCCTCGTCGATGATGTAGATCTTGTACCGGCTGCTCGCGGGGCCGAAGAACGCCTTCTCGCGCAGCTCACGGGCGTCGTCCACACCACCGTGAGAGGCCGCGTCGATCTCGATGACGTCGATCGAGCCCGGGCCGTTGCGCGCCAGGTCGCGGCACGACTGGCACTCGCCGCACGGGGTCGGGGTGGGACCCTGCTCACAGTTCAGGCAGCGGGCGAGGATCCGTGCGCTGGTCGTCTTGCCGCAGCCGCGCGGACCGCTGAACAGGTACGCGTGATTGACCCGGTTGTTCCGCAGCGCCTGCTGCAGCGGGTCGGTGACATGCTCCTGCCCGATGACCTCGGTAAAGGTCTCCGGGCGATAGCGGCGGTACAGCGCGAGAGACGACACGCATACGAGGTTATAGGCGCCCACTGACAACCGGTCCCGGCCGCGGACGCCCCGACGAAGTCCGCAGCGGCCCGGAAACGCAAGGGCCCCCCACGCACCCGCCAGAGCCGACCTACCCTTGCTGCCTTCCGGCCCTGGGGGAGTTCAGTCAGATAGCGCCGCGTGAGGGGCTGCGCTCCACAGTACCCGATCGCGGCCCGTGGGCTGTAACGGATGCGGGCCTGCGGGAACGAGGCGGGAACGAGTTCGCGAGCACTCCCCTCGGTCATGTAATGTTTCCGGCGGAGGATTCGCCTAGAGGCCTAGGGCGCACGCTTGGAAAGCGTGTTGGGGGCAACCCCTCACGAGTTCGAATCTCGTATCCTCCGCCAGTGCCTCACCGGGCACGATGTCGAAGGGCCCCACTGTTCGCAGTGGGGCCCTTCGACGTGCGTGGTCTCAGTTTTGGTCTCAGTTGCCTCCGGAGGAGCCCCACAGCTTCTCGCCGACCTGATCCGCGACCTTCCGGAGCATGAGCCCTGTCACATGCATGTAGCGGGCCCGCATCCGCGCGGCGCCACCCGGCTCCCATCCCATAATCGCGTCCACGATGACATCGGGGACACCGAGCACGAGGAGGACCGTGGCCGCCGTGTGCCGAGCGTCATGAAGGCGCCCGTCCCGCACGCCAGCGTCCCGAAGAAGCCGCTTCCACACGTGGTAGTCGGTGTTCGGGCTCAGAGGCCCCCCAGTCGGCGACGTGAAGACGTAGCCCTTGTCCTCCCAGTCGGCTCCGGCCTCCGCGCGCTCCCGGTCCTGCTCCTCCCTGTGCTTGCGGAGCAGCTTGATCAGCGGGTCAGGCAGACCGACCGTCCGGCGACCAGAGCGTGACTTCGTGCTCTTGTGCTCGCGCCGAATCTGCTCGCGCTTGGGGCAGTACCCCGGCTTCTTGCCGCACGACTCGTCTCCGCAGCCATGCCTGTACCTGGGCCGGAGCCGGTTCCGGCGGATGCGGAGGTATCCCGCGTCCAGGTCAACGTCATCCCACTGGAGCGCGAGAGCTTCTCCCTGGCGGAGGCCGAGCGCGAGGGCCACGACCCAGCGCGCGCTATTGCGGAGCTTGGATGCCTCCAGGAGCAGGCTTTGCACCTCCGCGATGGTGTACGGCTCCACCTCCTCCTCTTCGAGCCGGGGAGCCCGGGCGATCTCGGCGACATTGCGCGAGACGTGCCCGCGCCGCCTGGCCTCGGCAAGCGCCACCCGCACAGTGCGGTGCACGTGATGCGCCGTCCCGGCCTTGCTGCCCTCGCGCTGCATCTTGGCGTAGAAGGCCTCCAGGTGCTCCGGCTCCAGACGGTCGAGCCGGTGAGCACCGATGCCCGGGACCAGGTGTACTCGCACGTCCACCTCGTACCCGGCGTACGTGTTCTCTGAGACGTACTTCTTCGCGATTTCGTGCACCCAGTGCTCCAGCCAGCTCCCAAGCGTCCACTTCTCGCCCGGCTTGCTGAGGTTCCCCAAGTCGCGCTTGCGTTCTATCTCCCGGACGGCTTTGACGACCTCAGCCTTGGTTTTGCGGCCGACGTGCCGCCGATCAGGTTTGCCGTCCGGGCGGATGCCGACGGTCACACGGCCATGCCATCGGCCATCGGCGCCCTTGTAGATCGAGGCCGCGCCGTTCGGCTCCCGGGTCCGCTTCGCCATCACGCATCTCCCATGGAAGAGGCGGAGGCGCCACGAAGACGGCGGACGTACGCGACGAGGGCGTCAACGGGGATGCGCCGCAGACTGCCGACCTTGACTGACTCCAGCTCACCCGAGGCGATGAGGGCGAAGCACGTTGTGCGGCCGATGCCCAGTCGGCGAGCAGCTTCTTCGACCGTGAGGAGAAGAAGCGTCGGATCAGCGGTCGTCGGGTCGAGTGTGGCTGCGACTGTGGTCACTTCTCCCCCTTGGAATCTAGGCCGAGCAAGATCAAAACGGGGCGGGCCGGCACGAGCGTTGAGCCACCGCAGACGGGGCACGGGAAGCGGGGCTCAGTGGAGTGACGCCCGGAGCCGCCGCACTCCAGGCAGCCCGTCCACTCGTTGGCCGCGAACGCAACCCAGCAGGCGGCACAGTCGGCGCAAGGCAGTTCGCGGCACACCGGGCAGTCCGAGCCCGGTACCCGCCGCAAGCGTTCACGCAAGGTCGGCTCCTCCTGATGCGGCCAGTTCTTCACGGGCGGTTTGGCGGTTGAGCTGGAGATCACGGGCGATCGAGGCGGCGAGGACCGACTCACCGGGGGTGTGGCCGTGTCCGGCGTACTGCCAGTCAGCGAGCACAAGGACGGTTTCCGGCTCGACCTCGTCGAGGCCGAGGGCGTCACGTTCCTGGGCGGCGCGGTAGTCGGCACGGGCCTGGCGGAGCTCGCCGAGGGTTGTCGAATAGCGGCGGGACTTCGAGGAGAAGTGACCGCGGAAGCCGAGCATGTGAGCCCAGGCCCACAGGCGCCGGTCGGGGTACAGCCCCTCCAGGTCGCGGCACGCCGCGATCAGACGGCGGGCGTGGTCGGGAACGCCGTGCCGGTCAAGTTCCGCGAGTTCGCCGATGCGCCGGTCGAGGGTGCCGGTGTTCTCCGCAGCTTTGGTGGCGTACTTGGCCACGTAGGAGGCCACCGCCTGTTCGGTGATGTCCGAGCCGTCGCCGAACGCCATCACGGGGCGGACGTCGAGTTGTCGGCCCCACTGGAAGGTGCGGGCGGGCTGGTCCCCGGCGGCCGGGACGCTCACGCTGCTGTATGCGTGCACCGCAGACGCGCGGATGGCGTCCGTGAGCAGGTCGGTGCTGGCCCAAGCGGGCGGTAGGGAGTCAGGCCCGTCAGGTCCGTCGAGGCGGATCACGGCGTGGAAGTGGACGGCGCCCCGCTTCTGGAACTCGGCCACCTTGCCGTAGGACACCCGGCAGGCTTCTTTCAGTTCGCGCTGGGTCAGTCCTGCGCGGGCGGCGATCTCTCGGCGGAGCCGGTTGGCGAACCGCATCCAGAGGTCTCCGGCGTAGTTGTTGAACAGCACCATGCCCGCGTAGTCGTACGTCTCCGGGTCCAGAGCGGTACCGAGGGCGGGGTCGTCTGCGGCGTGGTGGGTGCCGCAACGGCAGACGCCGCGCTCGGGCCGGTTGTGGACGGGGCCAAACGAGGGAGCGGTGAAGGTGGCGAAGACGCGGGGATGGTCGCGGACAGTGGCCGGGATGTCCTTGGCCTCGTCTCCAGCGAGCCCGGCTCGGATGAGGCGGTAGGTATCGCCCGCGTACATCCAGGCGCAGGACGGGCAGCGGGAGGCCCGCCGATTGCCGCAGGCCACCCGGAGGCGTCCGCCCGGTTCGCCCTCAGTGCTGTAGCGGTGCAGGGTCTCGCCGGTGACCTTGTCCTTGTGGAGGACCCAGCCGCGTAGGTGGATGGGGTCAGCGCAGCCGCCGGTGCGCTTGATCTGGTCTTGCCAGCGGTCGAAGCCGGGGAGCCCGGCCACCCTGAGGAGGTCTCCCAGGGTGATCGGGTCCAGGCCCGCGAAGGTCGCGGTGTCGGTCACGCGGCTCCCTCCTGCTCGTCGGCGGTGATCTGGTCGAGGACGCGGGCGGCTTCGTCGGCGGCGCGAGCCAGGGTGCGCAGGGCTTCGGCGGTGCCGGGGCGGGCGATGAAGGCGACGTCGATGAGGTCACCGCCGATACGGAGGCTCACGAAGGCCCCGTCGCGGTCGGTGCTGGGGAAGACGTGCACGCGGCTGGTGGTGTCCGGCTCGATGTGAGCGGAGGTGGTGAGGGTCTTCACGCGGCCGCCCCCGATACCGTGGCGCACGGCCGACGTACGGGCGTGGTGCCGGTGCCGTTGCAGGCCGGGCAGTGCGCGGTGATGATGCGCAGGTGGCCGTGCCGGTCGCGGCCGCCGAGGGTGATGGCGACCGTGGCGAAGCCGTCGCAGTCCGGGCAGATCCGCGCGTTGCGGGTGGTGGCCTGAGTAGGGCCGGTCATGATGGAGATTCCTTCCGGATCGATGGTTCGGGCAGGGACGGCACCCGGAGCGGACGAGACTTGGCGGTTGACGCCGCTCCGGGGGCCGGTCAGCGTCGCCGGGTCTCGGAGGCAAGCAGCGAGCGCAGGACGACCGCGCACACGGCGACCGAGGCGCCAGTGATGGCGACCGCGAGGAGCATGGAGACCAGGACGGCGCCGACGACCAGGACCACGGCGGTGCCCCCGCCGACGAGGGCAAGCACGGTGCCGGGCGTGAGCTGGACGACCGGCCGGGACGGCGCCGGAGCTGCCGGGGCGGGCGGCGGGGTCTGAGCCGCCGGGATGACCGTGGTCGGCTCGACGACGGCAGGCGGGGTCACGCATCCGGTCGGGGTGGGCATGGTCGGGATCTTCGGGCGAAGCATCGGTGAACTCCCTTCTGAGCGGGCTACTTGACGAGTGGGTTGATGGCAGGGGCCAGGACGCTGTCGGCGAGGAGGTAGCCACCGAGCAGCAGGACGGCGATGAGCCAGGCGGGCGGGCGGATGAGCTTGACGCCGAGGTAGCCGACGACGAGCAGGGCGAACCAGAGCGGAACCTGCAACGGGGTGCCTCCTAGCGGACGCGGCAGCGGTGGGTGCGGGCGGCGAGTTGGGCGGCGGACTGGCTGGTGTAGTCGGCGGACCAGCCGCAACCGTCGGCGGTGCACACGGCGGCGTATTTGGTCTGGCCGTGGCGGTCACGATGGGTGCCGATCTGGACCGGGCCGATGCTCATCACGGAGTGGAAGAAGTCGCGGGCAGGCATGAACTGATCTCCCTTTCGGTCAGGCGAGTTGGGCGGCGATCGCATCGGCGAGGTGGGACGGGACGCCGAGGCGGGCCCGCAGGGTGTCGGTGTCGATCGGGTTGCCGGTGCGTGCTTCGTGGTCGGCAGCGACCTTGCGGGCGTGGTCGACCAGCGCGGCCGGGACCGCCACCGGAGGAGCGGGGGTGGGGCCGGCGACGGGCAGAACCGGGGCCGTCTCGGACTCCAGGGCGGGACCCGGTTCGGGTTCGGGCTGGGGTTCGCTGTCAGGTGCGGGGGCCGGGGCTGCGGATGCCAACGGAACGGGCGCGCGGTCCCCGGCGTGGTCGGGTGAGGCCGAGTGGGCGAGGAGGGTTCCGCCGAGGAAAGCCAGGGCAGGCCATCCGGCGACACCGAGCCGGAGCAGCGCGGGCGGGTGGGCCAGTTCGAGGAATCCGGCGGTGGCGACGTTGGCACCGAGTGAGGCGACCAGGGCGACGAGGAACCAGCACCAGGCCAGCCGGGATGGGCCATCCGAGCGGAGGCGTCGCCAAGCAGCGACTAGGAGCAGGTCAACCGAGACGGGATAGGCCCACGCCTTCCAGCCGGACTGTCCAGCCGCGGCGGCCAGGTCATGGAGGTGAGCGAAGGACAGGGCTCCGGCGATCACAGCCTGTACGAGCACGGCATCCGGGCGCAGTGCGGGACGCATCGCGGATCCTCCTTCCGGGGGGGTTGCAGGGCGGGGCGGGGATCGGTGTCCGGTCGCCCCGTCCCTGCGGGGCGTTCAGTCGGTGGGGGCTTCGCCGGTGCCCCAGCAGGTGAGGCACAGGCCGGTCTGGTGGTCGTCGGTGGCGCGTTTCTTACGGGCTCCGACCCGGACGGCTTCGGTGATCTCGCCGTTGCCGTCGCAGTCCGGGCACTTGACCGGCTCGGGCCTCGGCGGAGCCGACTTGCAGTTGCGGCGGGTGGCAGGCCGTTTCGCGGTGGCCATGCTCACCACCCCTCGCCGGGGTATTCCGGGCCCTCGTTCGGGTCGTAGCCGGGCGGGAAGGTGCCGGGCGGCGGCTCCGGCAGCGACACGGCCAGGCACGGGCCCACGGTGTCGATGAAGTCCTCATCCGCGCCGGGCATCTCGGCGTACAGGGCGAGTTGGCCGAGCATCACCACGGTGCGGGCGAAGTCCTCGCAGTCGGGGCACATGGCGGGTGATCTCCTTCTTCGGGCATGGCTCGGGTAGGGACCTGGCGCGAGGCGGTCGCGCCGACCGGGGAGCGGGGAGTGGTCAGGTGGTGGCCGGAATGGACTCGACGGCTGGGGCATCGGCAGGAGCCGGGATACCGAGGGCGGGCCGGAAGGGAGCCAGGGCGGGCAGGTCCGGGGTCAGGTCGGCGTGCCGGTTGCAGGTGTTGACGGCCTGGCGGAGCGAGGTGTGCGGGGCGCGGATGCGGGCCCAGCCGCCGGTGGAGTCGCCGGTGATGGCGACGCCGGGCATGTCGGTGGGGATCTGGACCGCGGCCAGCACGGCATCGGGCGCGATGTCAGCGAAGGCCATCTTGGCGGAGGTCTCGTCGTTGACGCGGTGAGCGGTACGGCCGGTGAGCTGGGCGCGGAGCATGGTGATGCCGTCACCGAGTTCGGAACCGAAGCGCTGCCCGCAGATCTCCAGGTAGACGCCGGCAGCGCGGCCGAGCTGGGCGAGGCGCACCAGAGCCCTGACGATCCGGTCCCGGCGCGGGTCGTTCCTCTTCGCGCTGAGGGTGAGTTCGGCGACCTCATCGACCAGGACCACGATCGGGATCGGCCGCAGACCTTCGGGCAGACTCCAGATGTCGGCCGCGATCTCCGCATCCGGCACGTCCGCCGTGATGCGCTGCTCAGCCCGGATGAGCTGGTAGACGTCCTGCATGTGGGACACCAGGGCGTCGAGGAGTTCGGCGGCGGTGTCGGGGTTGTCGGCCAGCGCGGAGAACCGGCGGGCCAGCGGAAACAGTTCCACTCCTTCCTTGCAGTCGATGCCGACCAGGGCCACGTGTTGCGAGGCGAGCGCGGCCACCAGGTTGCGCTGGTAGACGGACTTGCCAGACTCTGTGGCGCCGAGCGTGAGCGCGTGCGGGACGGCCCGGTAGTCGCGGTAGTGGATGGAGCCGTCTTCGCGGAGGGCGACCGGGACCCGCATCGGGCGGGTGTCGGTCCTGGCGGGCATCTGGACCCGCCTAAGTACGTCATAGCCGGTCATCCGCACCTCAACGACCCCGGACCGCAGTTCGCGGGAGGTGACGCCGTACAGGGCGAACGAGTGCCGCAGCCGGTCACACGAGGCGGCGACGTCGAAGGCATCCTGACCGGGCCGGAGCCCTAACCGCAGGACCAGGCCGGTCCGGGTCGGGCGCATCCGCAGGATCCGCGGGGCACGAGGCCCGGGAACCGGGCGGTTGGCGGCCCGGGCCAGGGCCAAGCGCCAGCGGGATGGCGGGACGGTCAGCCCGCAGGCGTCCATGACGGACGCGTAGCGGACCAGGACCCGCAGCATGGCCAGGGTGACGCCGAAGGTCATCCAGTACCAGGCGGGGCGCCGCCACCGCAGGAGACCCGCAGCGGCGACAACCAGCACCAGGGCAACGGTTAGCCAGGTCATGGCTCAGGCCGCCTTCGGCTCCGCGGCGCCCGCAGCCAACGAAGTGACCGCGACTGCCCGGAAACTGATGCCGTGCCGCTTCTGGCCGTTGAACTCGTTTTCCCACGGCCGGGCGACCAGACCGGTGATCGCGACCGGGGTGCCCATGCCCAACTCACCGGAGATGTCCGGCTCCGCCACGGTGATAGTGACGACCTCCGCGTTGCCGTTCATCACGAACAGCACATCCACCGTCACAAGCGTGTGCCCAGTGTCGGTGTCAGTGGCGATCACGCCGTTGCGCTTGTCCTTCATCTTCGTCTGCGGAGGCTGAGCGACCATCAGGGTCGCGCCGGACGTGTCGACGGGGATCTGACGCATGATGGAGTCTCCCTTTTGGGATGAGCCCCGGGTTGCGTTGTGATCTTGGCGGATGGCACGCACCCCGGGGCGGCTGTTGTTCCGACACGACCGAAGGTACTCGCAGAAAAACTGCGGGTCAACAGAAAAACTGCGACTAGTAGGAGAACTTCGATTCTGCGAGACTGAGTGCGACGAGAAGGAGGCCGGGATGGGCACCTATGGGCTTTTTGTTCGCTTCACACTGCACGATGGGGCAGGCGAGGCGTTCGACGCACTGATCCGAGAGACCACCGCGGGGATCCGGGCGCACGAGCCCGGCACGCTGGTCTATGCGTGCCATGAGGTCGAGGGCGCACCTAATGAGCGGATCTTCTTCGAGCTGTACGCCGATCGCGCCGCCTTCGAGGAGCACGAGCGTCAGCCGCACACGCGTCACTTCCTGGCCGAGCGGTCCAAGTACGTGAAGAAGACCGAGGTTGATCGCCTTCAGCCGTATGCCGGCAAGTACCCCACCGGGACACAGAAGTGACCAGTTCCGAGACCAAGACCGTCGGCCAGAGGGTGAAGGAGCTGCGCCGCGCCGCGGGCATGTCGCAAAGTGACCTTGCCGTCGCGATGGCACGCTCCGAGAGCTGGGTGTCACAGGTCGAAAGAGGCGTACAGCCCGTCGAACGGCTGTCAGTCCTTCAAGCCCTCGCCGATGCACTCAACGTGCCCGTGCGCGATCTACGGCCGGACGCCACCGCCCCGGCGGTGGAAGCCGAGCCAGAGAAGCAGGCAAGAAGCAACGATCTAGACGGTCTACGAGTAGCCCTTACCGGTCACCCCGCGCTAGGCAGCCTCTTCCAGCAGCCCCCGGCCGAACCTGCTCCATCGCTTGCCGACTTCCGTCAGCAAGTAGACGAGGCGTGGACGCTCGTTCACGCATCGAGCTACGCGGCATTGAGCGATCATCTCGCCAAGCTCCTCCCGAGCATCGAGGCCGCTGTACGCCACGCGCCAGCAAGCGAACGCACAGAACTCCACGCCCTACGTGCCAAGGCGTACCAGGTGGCCGCGGCGAGTTTCACCCGACAAGATCAGGCGGATGCGGCATGGATCGCGGCCGACCGAGCACTACAGGCAGCCGAACTCGCCGGACAGCCGTTGGAAGTCGTGGCCAGTCTCTTCCGTATGGCACACGCCTTCATGCGGCAGCAGCACATGGACCAGGCCGAGCAGGCAGCGCAATCCGCTGTAGCCGTCATGGGCCCGAGGACAGAGGCCCCGGCTTGCCCGCCGGAAGAGCTGTCACTCTTCGGTGCCATGAACCTCGTCCTTGCAGTGATCAACGCGAGGGAGGGCAACCGAGGACGGACTCATGAGCACATCGACCGAGCGCGCGGAATCGCAGCGCGGTTGGGCGGGGACCGCAATGACTTCGACACGGAGTTCGGGCCGACGAACGTCGAGATCCACGCTGTAAGTACGGCAGTGGAGTTGGGAGACGCGGGGCTTGCCCTAGAGGTGGCCCAGCACGTTGACGCAACGGGTCTTTCGCCCGAACGGCAGTCACGTTTCCTGCTTGACGTGGCGCGAGCACACGCGCAGCGGCGACACGTCGGCGAGGCCACAGCCGCACTCATGGAGGCCGAGGCTCTGGCGCCCGAGCAGATTCACGACCACCACTTGGCCCGCGAGGTCATCCGCGACCTGATCCAGCTCTCGGACCCTCGCATCCCCGAACCGCTGCGCAACTTGGCCGAGCGAAGCGCCGTCATCTAGGCGGTCAACGCCCGAAGCCCCGCGCGGTGGAAGTTTCCCTACATCATCAAGGCTCGCTGCGCTCGCTCGCCCGGTGACCAACGGTGCTCATCGATCATCGCCAACCCGACCACCGCACATTCCGCCCAAGCACATCATTGGCCGCTCCCGGCCCGCACACCACCGCCACCACGATCCGGCCTCAGGAATGGAAAGACGCAACAGCAGCTAGACCCCAAACGCCCCACTTCCGAGGCCACCGCGCACCCCTTTCCACCCGGTTGCCTACACCAGTAGATCGGATCAAGACCCGAGGGGCCGCGCCAAGCGCGGCGGCGCCGGTCGGTCGCCGCCGCGCCGCCTCACTTGTCTTCGCCACCGGCCGCACGTCGCCGCCCGCCCGTCGCCGCACGCAGCGGCCACATTCCAACACGGGCACAGGGGCGAGCTGTGATCCCCCAACGGTGCAGGTCAGAGACGCTTTGTGTTCCCGCAAGAGGCCGGATCGTGGTGCCGGCGGAATGCGGGCCAACGCTGCCAGATGCACGGGCGTTCATGCGGCCCGTTGATCCCACACCAGGCCATCGGCCGGAGGGCGGGCGCGGCATGAGAAGGGGAAACCCCGCTGTGGCTGGGGCGGTCGGCTCCACGACTTTAGCCAGCCACTTTGGCGCGAGCCTCGCAGATCATGGCCCCAACGTCGTGCTTTAACGGGCAGGTCCACAGACTGCCCGACGCGCCGGAAGCTTACGGGGCCATGATCACTCGCGCCAAAGCAGCTCCCGGCCAAAGTCGTTCCACCGCCCTCAGCTTGTTATCTCTCGCCTAGATTCCGTCTGAGTCACACGCGGGCTAAGCCAGCATTCTTGAAACCACCCAAGAGTGGATGTCATCCACAAGCTTCTTGTAGGTAGCGACATTTAGCTGTCCGCCGCGATAGCTCTGTCCATGAGCTACCTTATTGCGAACCCCCAAGAGGCGTCCCAGCGAGTTTCGTCGCTCGTCGGAATCCAGGAAGGCCGAGAGTTCAGTATCCCAGGGTTCCCCAAATCTTGCTATAAGCTTCTCTAGAGCGTCTGGCGTGAGATTTGGCGACTTCTTGAAGAAGGATATGGCAAAATTCTTCGCGGCTCCATTCACGGTACTGGAAATGTAACCAGATATCGCCTCGAACATTAGCTGTTCCAGGTAGCCGGAGAGGCGAATGCACATATATTTATGGAAATCCTCCTGGAGAGAGATCTCCATTGTCAGAAGGCCTTCCCGATACCGCTTATAAGAGGCATCGAGGTCCGACTTCATCGAAAGGATCTGTGTTCGCGCGCTAGTCTTGTTCGTCGGCAAGAGATTCCCCCCGGAATGCCTTGGCTGCGAGATTGATGCGCGCGCTCACTTGTTCGCTGTGCGAGGTACTTTCAGACACAGCGTACCGGTACCTATCGTTGGCCAGCAGGGCGTCAAGGGCGGAGTTGACGCGCTCCACCGTGACTTCGCGTCCCCCTTCAATTGCTGTCATAAGGCCGACCAATACCGCGTCAGTATGCGCTGCGTTGACCTGCGCCCCCCTTATGCGGAGCGCTTGGCTACCTTGAGCTTCCCTGAGCAGCCGGGTTGCGGTCGTGAAGCGCTCACGAATACCGTCAACGTCCGGAGGGAGTTGATCCTGATTCACTTCGAGATAGTCATTCAAGAACCGCGCCATCGGTGGCCGGAAGACCTGAAAGCCCCGCGCCGTCGGCATCAGGGAGATGGCTCGCAAGATGAGTTCGTGATCCTTCAAATCACGATTGTGCTTACCGAACAGTTCCCTCCAGTTCGGGTCCTGGTTCAGATCTCGAACGAAGTTGACCGTATCGCCGGCATATAGGGCAACGCGGATCTGCTGCGGCTTGAGGTTCGTTCCCCCGCTGTTTATCCTCTCAAACAGAGAATAGACGCCACGCTTCCCTTCTGCCCCCTTAGGTACCACAATAGTGGCTTGAATGAAAGTGTTGTCAAACAAGCGTTGAGCCGGAGCTTCAAGGTTTTCATACGTGTGACCCTTGAATTCATTACCGACATAGCGCAGCGCGAATTTACTGAAGCCGCGCGCGGATCGGTATTTGCCGTGCTTGAAAGCTTGAAGTGTCGTTAGGCGTTGCTGGCCGTCGAGTACCAGATACCTTCGATCCTTCAGTTCTACAAGGAAGATTCCCGGAACTGGATAGCCAAGCAGGATCGACTCGATGAACCGATCCATCTGCTTTTTTTTCCAAACGAGTCCTCGCTGAAAACCTTCAAAGCCCGCGATGTCGTCTTCAGCAAGAGGATCGAAGGTAGGGATTACAAAGGTCCCGTTGTCCAGTCGCTTCACCAGACCATCGACATCAAAGTCGGCTCCGAAGTACCTAAGCGCGTCCTCTGCTCGGATCGGTTCGCTCTCGATGTCGTCGGCCTCGGGGTCAACCACGTCCGAGTCAGCGCTGACGTGGCTCTCCTCGGGGTCCTCAAAGTCAGGTGCTGCCTCAGTAACGGGACCAGTGCTGTCTGTCATGGCGCAACCTTCTTGTAGCGAGGGCTATCGGTCAAGGCACCTGCACGAAGCGTCGTAGACGAGCCAGATGCGGAGAGAATGCTCTGGACCCCCCATGGACTGAGGCGAGTTGAACAGCAGCGGCTTGTCGCGACCGCTGGACGGCCCCCTCCGCCAGCGTCCATCTAGGCCGTGTAGCAACCGGTATGACCGCCGTAGCACCCTCCTGTCACCGCCGCGCCTAGACGACGTCGAAGCGGCTGCCGTCGGCGAGGTGCCCGCGTCCACCCCGTTCCGGAGCTGATCGCCCAAATGGTGTCGCGGGAGCGGGTAGTGACTATCTATCTGATCCCTGGTCAAAGATCCACTGGGCCGGCCATACTCCCGTGCATGCCTTCGGACGTCAGCGAGCACGATGGATCGACAGCACCGGACGGGACTCCGTGGTGGGAGCTCTCCATCCAGCCCGGCACACAGAACAAGCGGTTCGGCCAAGAGCGGCGCTTGGCGGCCTGGCTGTGGTTCAAGAAAAACGTGGGCGACACGTTCACGATGCGCGAGCTGCGTGCTGCTCTGGGACCGGATATAGCCGACAGCTCAGAGCATCTGAACCGTCGGCTGCGCGAACTGCGGAAGTGTGACTGGGTCATTCCCTCTCAGCGGAACGACGCCACTCTCGCCCATGACGAGTACCGCCTTGAGGTCAAGGGTGGGAAACTCTGGATCGACAGCGAGCGGGCAAAATACGAGCGGTTCGCCCCTAGCGCTCGTGTCCGCAGACTCGTCATGGACCGGGATGGCTCGCGTTGCCGGGTCTGCGGTCTGGGCGTGGACGACACTTACCCCGAAGACGGTGCTTCCGTCAGGCTCACTATCGGCCACCTTGTGCCCCAGGAACGGCTTAGGTCTCGGGGCGCCAAAGACGACATGGAAAACTGGCGCGTTGAATGCTCCCGCTGCAACGAAACGATGCGGGACGAAGTTCCTGACCCAGAGCAGTACGACGAAGTTCTCGCCGGACTGAAACGGCTGACCAGCAAAGAGGCAGGCGAACTCCTCAATTGGATGCGGAAGGGTGAGCGCCCCCGGTCGAAGGTGGACCAGGCTTACGATCGTGCACGCAGGCTAGCCCACAGGGACCGGGCGGCGCTGATCGAACATCTCGCCAAGCGCGTCGGCGAAACTAGCTGATCTGGGAACGCATCTCAGAGAATCGTGCGTGCCGCTCGTGGCCTTCTTGGCCTATAAACCCCTTGAAGCCCACGAGCCGGTACGCACGACCGCCAAGCTGGTCATCCTCGTCGATCATGAAATCCCTCGCGAGCATGGCCATGCGTCGCTCGAATGTGGGGGAATCGATCTTCTCTCCGGCCAGCTTCACTAGCTCTTTCTCTGTCAGCGCAGCTGGCGCGTTCTTCAAAGCCAGGTAGAGTCGGTCATGCATGACCTCATTCTCCACCTCGGACAGCTCCTTCGGCTGGCCCTTTCGGTTCAAAGCATTAGCGATCGACGTACCAACCGCCCTAGCCACCGGCGGGGGGAAGGCGTTGCCGATCTGTCGGTATTTCGTCGTCTTGCGACCTGTGAATTCCCAGGCATAGTCCGGGTCAGGTCCCCAGCCCTGGATGCGTGCAACCATTTCGGTCGTGAGCTTGGGCAGAAAGTCCACGGGGTCTGACTCGGTCGGCGCCTCATTGGCGACACCCATAGCATCGACACCAAGTACGCGCCAAGCAGCCTTGGCACGAGTCGGACCCAAATCGGCTCCGCCGTGCTTCTTGGAACCACCCACAATAGTGGGTGCAATGTCGTTCGCCTTTTCCCTCCACGTCTCAGCGCCCGGCCAGCCGTTCTCTGCCATCAGGTCAAACAGCGCTGTCCCGACAGTGTCCTTGCAAGGCGTTTTTTCGGGCCACTCAAACCACGGTGCATCTTCGTTGCGAAGCGCAACCAAGACGAAACGGGGACGCAGTTGCGGTACACCGTAGTCATTAGCGTGCAGGAGCTTCCAGTCGGACCAGTACCCGAGTTCCTTCAGTCGGTCCTTCACGTGCTGGCGGTATGCGGAGAAGCGCGGCATCGAAAGCCCTCGCACGTTCTCCAAGAGGACAGCCCTCGGCTGCATCCTTCCGGCAAGTTCAACGGCCCACGCAAAAAGATCCCGCTCGTCAGTCGCACCGAGCTGTTTGCCGGCAATAGAGAACGGAGGGCAGGGAACTCCGCCAGCGAGCAGGTCAACGGGCGGGATCTCCTTAGGGTCCCAGATCCCCTCATCAGCGACATCGCCGTGCCGCACGTCCCAGTCCGGGCGGTTCTTCCTGAGCGTGTTCACCGCGTTCTCATCGAGCTCAACGGCGAGTGCATGCGCAAACCCTGCCAGCTCCAGGCCGAGCGACTGACCGCCAGCGCCCGCGCAGATCTCCACGGCCGTCAGATCAGCCACGCTCGTACCTCCAGGTCGTGATTGCACAGGTCTACCATCCTGACGCATCAAACACCGAGGGTCTGACAGCGTTGGCTACGGTGTAAGCGATGGCCCTCAACATTGACCCCGCAACGTCGACGCCGCCGACTCCCGGCCGCTCGCGCAACATGGCCGCGATCAAGCGGCGGGACACCAAGCCGGAGCGAACCATCCGTTCCCTGCTACACGCTGCAGGGAAGCGGTACCGCGTGGATGTCCGCTTGCAGCTGGAGGGTGCGCGGCCGCGGCCAGACATCGTCTTTACGCGCGCCCAGGTGGCTGTCTTCGTGGATGGGTGTTTCTGGCACTGCTGCCCCGAGCATGGTCGGCAGCCTGGCGTGAACGGTGGCTACTGGGGGCCGAAGCTAGAGCGCAACGTCACCCGGGACAGGGCCGCCGACGAGGCCCTGACAGCCGCGGGGTGGACCGTTGTCCGCGTATGGGAGCACGAGGCGCCTGAGGAGGCTGTGCAGCGCATCATCGCGGTTGTCGACGCCGCTACCTCGGCTAGTCGAGGCGCCCGAACTCGATGAGGTCCTGTACCGCGTCCTCTTCCCTGCGCAGAACGATCCGGCCGTCGCCATTGCTGTAGGCCAGCACAGAGCTCCCAGGCGATAGCCCTGCCTCGGCGAGCACCCCGAGGGGAAGAACGACGGAGCCGTCTTCTGCGATCGTCAGCTGGATAGGTTCCCTGAGCACGGAACAGAGCCTCCTATGCCTCGGCGGCCGTCGCAAGCAACAGGTGGCAGCGCAGGTCAGGGGGAGTAGGCCGACTGTGATCAGTTTCCTCGGCCGTACAAAGCCGGTCCCGGCCCTGGTCTCAGTTCTGGTCTCATTCGCAGGCGTACCGCCCCGTCCAGACGAGTACCAAAGCAGGCTGAGCTTCAGGACGACGAGCCCACCTAGACGCAGGTGAACGGCTCCGTACGGCCTTCTGAGAAAGACGAGCACACTTGGAAAGCGTGTTGGGGGCAACCCCTCACGAGTTCGAATCTCGTATCCTCCGCCAGCTCAGAGGGCCGGACCATGAAAGTGGTCCGGCCCTCTGGCGTTCGGGTTTCCGTCTCAGTTGTCTTCCCGACCCGCTTCCGACGGCGCCCAGAGGACGTCTCCGACTCGCTGAACGACTTTCCGGAGCATGACGCCCGTCACATGCGTGTAGCGAGCGCGCATCCGTGCCGATCCCCCGGCTCCCAACCGTGATCGCGTCGATCACGACGTCCGGGACGCCGAGGATCAGAAGGACGGTCGCGGCGCACAGCGTCCTCATGTGCGCGATGACGTCTTCCCTCAAGAGGCGACGACGCTGATGCCGTCGCCGAGCAACTTGAGGCCGAGGACGAAGAAGAGGACCGCCATGACGGCGACGTTGTGGCGGGTGGCCCAGTCTCGCCAGTTGCTGAGGATGCTTTTCGCCCGTTCGCCCATGAGCACGTAGACGGCCAGCGGTGCGAGCACGCCGACCGAGGCGATGATCACAAAGATGGCGAGGGCGCCGATCTGTTGCGGAAGGGGGATTCCGGCTGAGCTGATGGAGGCACCGGCGGCGATGGTCAGCGGGGCGTTCTTGGCGTTGGCCGCCGACAGCGCCAGCCCGAGTCCGAGCATCTTGAGCGGGGTGAAGCGGTCGATCGCGGCCATCCACTTCGGCAACTGCGCCTGGGAGGGGTCGGCGGGGCGCCGACGCCACTGTCGGGCGCCCAACAGAGCCAGGAGCAGGCCGAGGGCGAGTTTGAGAGCTCCTACCCAGGTGGCCGGGTGCTTGTGGGTGGAGGCGCTGCCTGAGCCTCCCACGGCGAGCATGATCGCCCCCAGGACGGCGAGGCCCAGGACCCAGCCGAGGGCGAAGAGGAAGCCGTTGAGACGGCCGCGGGGCGTCGCCAGGATGAGGATGATCGCCACGATGGGCAGGGGACTGACGGCGACACCGGCTGCCAGGCCCAGCACATCACCGACCGCGTGTCCCAAGGTGGCCTCCGTTGAGTATGGGGCGGACGGATGGCGACGAGGTGCCGGCTCTGGCTCGTCAGCGGCAGGCCGGGCTTCTGGCGGCCGAAGACGGGGCGTGTCCATCGTTACGTGACGCAGCTGCCCGTGCGCGCTGCGTGCGCCGAAGGAGTTGTGATCCGAGCGGCCACCGAGCCGGACACCAAGCCGGAGGAGATCGCTGCCCTTCCTGCGCTCAGCCGCGAGCCGTCGCCAGCGACGAATGAGGGCAGGCCGGATTTCTTCAGCGCGTGTTCGCGCTCCGGCCGTGCCCACGGTGGTGGTGACCGGTCGCTGGGGCCCTTCTTGCGGGCGGACGGTACGGCACTGGCCACGCACCGACAGCGCACGCCCGTGCGTGCCTGGCAGAGAGTGGGGCGATCAAGCCATGACGTCGCGTTGGCCGTCCGGGAGACGTTCCAGAGCCCGCTCGACGAGGCCGGCTGACGGCCGACCAGCCCGCGCGTTGCGCCGGCCGTAGGCGGCACGCCGAGGGACAGGAAGATCTCCACGGGCGAAGGGGGGAGGTTCCATTTTTGTCTCACCAGGTCTCGGAACCCCCAGGTCAGCGGCATGGAGCGGTTGTTCCCGTCCGGATCTGTGCCGACGGCCACAGCAAACGGGATCCACGTACGCTCATACTGAGTCATGACAAAGCCTGCTGCGCCGAAGCGTCATCTGCCTACCAGCCCCTTCAAGGCCCCGGTCACACCGGCTCCCAAGCACTTCGCCGTGGGCGACCAGGTCACCCACGACATGTACGGCCTCGGCCGAGTGATCGGCATCGAGGACGGAGTCGCGGCGCTCGTGGACTTCGGCTCGGCGCAAGTGCGGATCTTGAGCCCCTACGCCAAGATGACCAAGCTGTAGGACCGCTGTGCCCGGTCACGGCACACCAGGCCCCTTCAGGGACCTGTAACGAAAGAGAGTCCCCTCATCGATCTGACGTCGCTGTTTTCCGCCCCGGAAGGGCAACCCCGCTACTCCACCGCGGCATCGCCGCCTCCGGCGACCAACCCCTTCCAGGCCCCTGACTTCGGGGAAGACGAGACCTTGCCGCTCGGGGACGCACAGGAGCCCGCCTCGGGCATACGTGCGGCGCGGCCCGAGGCGGCCTAGCTCCAGATGACGGTGACTCCGGCACCTGGCCGCGGGCCGTCTCCCCGGTAGCCGGACCACCCATGAACGCAGGTGAACGGCCCTGTACGCGCCCCGAGGGCCCCGACCAGTCCTTGGTCGGGGCCCTCGTCGTGTTGTCGCCGCAGTCCTGGCTGCAGTTCGCCGCAGGCAGACCGGTGGCCCTGAGAGCGCTCCCGCCGGCCCGGCACGCTCGGGCACCCTCCAGTTCGGCCTGCGCGGCATCCTGGCCCGCCATGTCCTCTGCCACCGGAACCGCGTGGGCCAACCGCGCGGTCAACAGGATCGAGATACGAAGGACGCCTTCCTGCCCGCCACCGCATTCACGTCGGCTGTTGGAACATCGGCTTCGAGAGAGCCTGGGTGATCTCCTCATAGGCAAGCACCCATGGGCGCTTACGGTCCTGGATGTGGGCGATCACGCCGTCCACGGCGGCAGGGGCGATGGTCGTGGCGAGTCCCAGAAGCGTAGACAGCTCCGGCGACATGCCGAGACCTGCGGCCGTCGAACCCAGCCCGATACCGACCCCGATCCATTGCATCGAGCGCGCTCTGCGAGACGAGTGTGCCGTCACGCGATGTTGACGGGCCATCTCACGCCGAAGCACATCACGCAGGTCGGTTGCGTCAGGGGAAGCGTCGTCGAGCGTGCGGGAGAAGGACAGCCGTGCGTCCCGCCGCCCTTCCCGGACGCTGAGTACGGTGTCGATCACTTGTCGGGCCGCATCGGGATGGTCGTGTCGGGCCAACGCCGGAACCTGAACCAGATAGTGGAGGAACGGTTCGACGGGGCTGCCTGCGTCCAGAGGAGCGGTCCAGCGGCCGTTCACCGGAGCGTCCGCTCGGCCTGCCAGGGACACCGCTGACTTGGGCAACTCACGGATCAGATGCGGAGGATCGAACAGCGTCGGAACCAGGTAGTAACGCATGGCCGCCCAGCGGCGGAACAGCGTGGTGTGAGCGGGGAGGTGGATGGCTGCGACATCGACGAGTCGCTCACGGATGTCGGCGGGGCATGTGGCGTACTGCTCGCGGATGCGGTCGAGGCGGGCAGCCGCAGCGCCACGCTGTCCGCCGCGGATGTGTAATCGCAGGGCGCCTCCTGGACCCAGGTCCTCCATGATGAGCGCATGAAACACAGCGCCCTGGCTGCTGGGCCTGAAGGAGCGGACGGCCGCGGCATGTTCGTCGAGCCAGACGGCCCGAGGCAGTGCATCGGAGGAATAGCCGCCGTGATTGCGCGCCAGGTCCTCGAAACTGTCGACGCCTTCGTAGCGGTCGACCGACACCAGGCCCGTATCCAGCAACTGAGGTGCCAGACGTAAAGCCTCATACAGGACACCACCGCTGAGAACGTACCGGGTAGCCACGTGCACTCGCTCCGCGAACAGGGTGTACGCGAGAAGCCGTGCCACAACATCGGTGGGACTGAGCTGTCGGGCGGCAGCGTCGCCATGCGCCAAGGGGTAGAAGGGATCTCCGAGGTTCATCACGATGTCACGGGTGTTGGCCACGCTGAATCCCAGCCTCTCGTGCAGGAGCACGACACGAGCGGTGGCGCCGGCAAGAAGCCACCGCCCAGGAAGAGGCTGAGGAGCACCAGCTCCTTTCGCCCGGACACTCAGCCACCTTCTCCCCACCCCCGTCGCATTGTGGTGACCAGAATGCCTATACGTCATGCCCATGCCGCATCCATGGCATGCGCTCGGCTGTAGCCGAGCGGCCGTTTCGGCTTGGTCTCATCTCAGCCGCCATGCGGCCGTTCAGCGCGGCATCTGCTCCGCGGACCCCTCACGTGCGGGGGACCCGGCGCCTTCTGCCTACCGCGTCACCCGCACCGGTGCCGACACCGTCACCTGGTCCAGTTCCGACACGCGGACCGTCGCCTTCATCGTCCAGGTGCCCGGGAGGGGGAGGTCGAAGGAGTCGGTGGACCAGTAGCCGCCGCGGTCGGTGATGCGGGTGTCGAGGGGGCCCAGGTGCTGGGCGGGCAGGGTGAGGGTGACCCGGAGTTCGGGGACCGTGGACAGGCCGCCGTCGGGGCCGTAGACCACCGCCTGGACGGAGGTGCGGCCGACGCGGCCCGGGTCCAGGGTGATCTGGACCTCGCCGTGCCCGCCGGGGGTGCCGACGTCGAAGGGGATCGTGGTGACGGACGCCGTCGGGATGCCGGTCGTCGGTGTTCCGGTCCGCGCCGCCCCGGTGGCCGCGCGGCCGGGAACCGTGCTGGTCAGCAGGGTCGTCAGGGCCAGCACCACCACGCCGACGGCCGCCTCCGCCAGCACCGAGCGGCGCAGGGTGTGCAAGGGCGGGGGCGGGGGCGGGGGTGGGGGCGGCGTAGGCGGTTCCGGGGGCAGCGGGCGTGGGGGGACCGTGGCCGGTTCGGGGATGCGGGCGACGGCGACCTGGGGTTCCCGGGTCAGGCGGGTCGTCCAGGTGCGGGAGCAGGCCGCCGCCAGGAGGAGCGCGGTGACCGCCGCGAGTTTGGCCAGCAAGGTGCGGCCGTACGTCGTGTCCGTGAGCGCCTGCCAGGAGCCGAGGCCCCGCCAGGACTGGTAGACGCCGCTCACGACCAGGACCGTCACCGAGGCGAAGGCCAGGCGGGAGAAGCGGGCCAGGGTGGTGAGGGAGGTACGGGGCAAGGTGCGCAGGAGGGCCGCCAGGCCGCCCAGCCAGGTCCCCATGGCCAGCAGGTGGAGCGTGGCGGAGGTGATGGCCAGGGGGACCTGGATGCCCGCCGAGGCGTGGTCGGCCGCCGTCCAGGTCAGGGCGAGCGGGACGGAGACGGCCCCGGCCACGGCGAGCGTCGTACGGCGCGGGAGCCTTCTGCGGCGGGCCCGCAACAGCGCGACGGCGGCCGCCGCGAGGAGGAGCAGGGCCAGGCGGGCGAGCAGGAGGGCGCCGGGGCGGGTCGTGGCCGTGTGGGTCAGGGAGCGCAGGGAGAGCGCGGGCGCTGTGCCCTCCTCGTAGGGGGCGCGCAGGAGGTACAGGGCGGCTGTCGTGGCGAGGAGGGTCCAGGCGGCGGCCAGGGCGGGGACGCGCAGCGGTGCCGCCGTCGGCGGACGGCAGTACGCCACGAACGCCGCCGTGCCGAGGAGGAGGGCCAGGCAGAGGTAGGCGAGGTAGCGGGCGATGTTGTACAGGGCCGCCGTGGCGGGGTTCTCCGGGTCGTCGGGGGCCGGGCTCGCGGTCGTCGCCGTGCGGGTGCCGACCGAGAAGGTGAGCGCGCCGGACACCGGGTGGCTGTCCGCGGACACCACCCGCCAGGCGACCGTGTAGGTGCCGGTGGCGAGCTTGGCGGGCAGGGAGACACGGGCCGTGTCCGAGCGGCCGGGGGCGTGCTCGGCGGGGCCGGTGCGCAGCCGGTGGTTGGTGGGGTCGTAGACGCGGAAGGTGTCGGTGAGCAGGCCGACCGATTCGGTGAAGGTCAGGGTGAGGTGCCGGGGGGCCGTGCGCAGGAGGGTTCCGTCGGCGGGGTCGGTCGTGCGCAGGCCCGCGTGGGCGGACGCGGGGGCCGCCGTGCCGAGCAGCAGGAGGAAGAGGCCCGCACAGAGCAGGGTCAGCCGCCTCGGCCGGCGGTGTCGGTCGCGCTGCACCTCGTCCCCTCCCTTGCCCGCGTTCCCTTACGTACGGACAGACCGGCCGCCTTGCTCACCAGGTCGGCCGGACCGAGACGCCGCCGTCCACCGTCAGGTCGTGGCCGCTGATCCAGCTCGCGAGCGGCGAGGCCAGGAACACGCAGGCGTCGGCCACCTCCTCGGGGCGGCCCAGCCGGCCGGTGGGGGCGGCGGCCAGCCAGCGGCGTACGCCGTCCGGCCAGGCCTGGGCCAGGCCCTCCCGGTCGATGAGGCCGGGCGAGACGCTGTTGACCCGGATGCCGTCGGGCCCGTACTCCAGGGCGGCCGCGCGGGCGTGCATGACCACCGCAGCCTTGGCCGCGCTGTAGTGGGCGTGGCCGGGTGCGGGACGGGCGGCCTCGATGGAGGCGATGTGGGTGATGGTGCCGCCGCCGTGGGCCCGCATATGGGTGGCGGCGGCCTGGGTGCAGGCGAAGACGCTGGTGAGGTCGGTGTCGACGACCGTGCGCCACTCGGTCGCCGTCATGCCGGGCAGGGGCTGGATCGGCTGGACGGCCGCGTTGTTGACAAGGGTGGTGAGCCGGTCGCCGGACCAGTCCGTCACCTCCCGGACCAGACGGTGGCAGGCGCCCTCGTCCGTCAGGTCCGCGCGGAGTACGACGGCCTCGCCGCCCGACTCCCGGATCCGGGCCGCCACTTCACCGGCCGCGTCCACCGCCGTACGGCAGTGGACGGCCACCGCCGCGCCCTCCTCGGCGAAGCGCAGCGCGATGGCGCGGCCGATGCCGCCGCCCGCGCCGGTCACCAGGGCGGTCTGTCCGTCGAGCAGGTTCCGCGGGCTGCTGTTCATGGGCGGCACAGTTCCGCGATCCGGGCGGCCTCGGCCGGATAACGCGCCGTGAGGTCGGCCGCGTTCCCGTGTTCGTAGTCCGCGTAGGTGAATCCGGGCGCCATCGTGCAGCCGAAGAACGTCCACGCGCCGCCTGGTGCCACCCGCGCGCCCATCCAGGTGCCGGCGGGCACGGTCAGCTGGAGATGCTGCCCGGACAGCGGGGCGGGGCCGAGGACGGCGGCGCGGGTGCCGCCGTCGGGGGTGAGCAGCAGGAGGCCGAGCGGGTCGCCGAGGTAGAAGTGCCAGATCTCGTCGGTGGGCAGGCGGTGCAGGGCGGAGTAGTCGTCGGCGGTGAGCAGGGCGACGATGGCGGAGCCCTCCGGGCGGCCGTCGGCCCGCTGTGGCCCCTCCCAGGTGCACCGGAACAGGCCGCCCTCGCGCGGGATGGGTTCGAGGCCGTAGTGCGCGATCAGATCGTCCGGCGTCATCGTCACCCGAGGAAGGCTATCGCGCGCTCCAGAAAGGCCAGTTGTGCGTGCTTCTCCGGCAGGTACACATCGGGGAGGTCCACCTCGGGCAGGACGACCGCCGGGCCACGCACGAAGCCCTGGCGTTCGAAGCGGGCGATCGCCTTGGTGTTGCGTACGTCCGGGTCGGCCACGAGCCGGTGCCGGTCCAGGGCCCGCAGCGCGTACGTCGTCATCACGGTCAGCAGCGCCGAAGTCCAGCCGGGACGCGGTCCGTCGGGGCCGGCCGGGCCGAGGAGGACGTGGACGCCGAGGTCGCCGGGGCGGACGTCGTAGCACTCGCCGACCCGGTCCGCGGCCGGCTCGTACGTCTGGAACAGGGCCGCCGGTATGCCGTCCTTGGTGACGAGATGGGCGTGGTGGGTGTCGAAGCCGGCCATGTGGGCGTAGATCTCGGCGACCTGGTCCCGGGTGAGGCCGTTCATGCCCCAGAAGACGGCGCGTTCCTCGCTCACCCAGCCGTGGACGACGTCCGCGTCGGACGCCGGGGCGAGGGGGCGGATGCGGACGGTGCCGAAGCCGTCGACGTGCTGTTCGTACGGGGCGGTGGGCTCGGTCATCGGGTTTCCTCGGTGGGTTCCAGCAGGGTCAGCAAGGTCCAGTCGGTGACGACGGGGACCAGTTCTCCCTTGAGCCACAAGGGGAGTTGGTCCTGGTGGTGCGGTGGGGCGAACTCCACGCCGAGGGGGGTGGCGAGGCCGCGCTGGTTGGCCATCACCGCGATGCCGTCTGCGACGGGGGCGTACGGGGTTTCCTGCCAGCCGTGCCAGTCGTGGCCGGGCTGCCAGGCGGGGACCGGGTGGAGGCGGTTGGATTCCGCGCGGATCGGTACGCGGCCGGCGATGCGGTGGAGGGTGCCGCCGGTGGTGTCGGCGGCCTGTACGACGTTGACCGGCTCGGCCCAGGCGTCCAGGGCACGGTCGACGTCCTGGACCGTGCGGGCCCTGAGGAGGGGGAGGAGGGCGCTCAAGCCGAGGTCTTCTGTGACGCGCGGTGGGCAGCGGAGAGACAGGGCGGTGTTGGCGCCGGCACCAGAGGTACCGCTTTCGTCGTCGGGTGCGCGGGGCCCCGGTGGGGTGTCCCCGTCGGGGGCGATGATTCGCGCCTCCAGGCCCTCCGGTCCCCCGGCGATCACCGGGCCCCTCGCCGTCTCGATCACCTCGATCTCGATCGGTGGCTCTTCCGCGATCCGCACCGTCTCCGTGTGCCGGGCGGCCCGGTGCCATTGGCCGTCCGGGCCGAGGGCCTGGACGCCGGCGCCTGTGCGGCGCAGGCGTTCGCGGTACAGGTCCTGGTAGTCGGCCATGGCGTTGGTGATGGCCCAGGCGACCGTGCCGGTGTGGCCGAAGTGGGCGATGCCCGGGACGCCGGGCACGGCCAGGCCGACGACGTCGAACTCGGGGCAGGAGAGGTGGATCTGCTGGTAGACGCCGGGGTCCTCGATGAAGCGGTGCGGGTCGCCGGCGATCAGGGCGTGCCCGGTGGCGGTACGGGCGCCGGAGACGAGCCAGCCGTTGCTGCCGGCGGTGCCGGGGCCGTCCGTGGCGAACAGGCCGACGGCGTCGGGACCGAGGTGCCGTATCGCCTGCTCGCGCCAGAGCTTGGCCGGGAAGCCGGCGAACAGGAGGTGGGTGGCGAGCCAGACGCCGAGCGGGGTCCAGGGCTGCCAGGGGGTGGGGGTGAGACCGGTGCGGGCGAATTCGGGCGCCCGGCGGGCACCGGCCGGCAGGCCCTCGTTGACGCCGTCGACGTACGCCCGGACCCAGTCGGCCGTTTCCGGGTCCCGGCGTTCCAGCGCGGCGAAGCAGCGGCGGGCCGTGTCGTCGAGGCGGGCCCGGCGGGCGAGGACGTCCCAGGAGAGGGCGCCGGCGCCGAGGAAGGCGGCCGAGGTGCCCTGGGCGCGGTGGCGTTCGACCTCCAGCTGCCAGGCTCGGTCCAGCGCGGTCACCCGGCCTGGGCACGGGCCAGTTCGAGGGTGCTGGAGGCCCGTAGATGGGGGATGCCCCAGGCGTCGCGGTACGTCTCGATGGTCACCCAAGCCTTCTTCTGTATTAGGTTAGCCTTGCCTAATTTTTCCGTGAGGGGGATCGTACGCGAGAGGTGGCGGAGCCGTCGGGTCACCCCGGCTGCGCCGCGCGCGCCGCCGGGCCACCATCGACGCATGGACGTCACCCTGCACCTCGCCCAGGACCCCGACGCCGACGCGCTGCTCGGGCGGTCCGCGCTCGCCGCACTCACCGGCATGCTGCTCGACCAACAGGTCCCGATGGAGTGGGCGTTCAAGGGACCCCGGACCATCGCCGACCGGCTCGGCGTCGGAGCGGGCGGAGATCTCGACGCGCACGACATCGCCGCGATGGACCCGGAGACCTTCGCCGCGCTGCTCGCCGAGAAGCCGGCCGTGCACCGCTACCCGGGCTCGATGGCCAAGCGCATCCAGCAGCTGTGCCAGTACCTCGTCGAGCACTACGACGGGGACGCGGAGGCGGTCTGGCGGGACGTGCAAACCGGTCCGGAGCTGCTGAAACGGCTGGAGGACCTGCCCGGGTTCGGCAAGCAGAAGGCGCAGATCTTCCTCGCGCTGCTCGGCAAGCAGCTCGGCGTCACGCCGAAGGGCTGGCGGGAGGCCGCGGGGGCGTACGGCGAGCGCGAGTCCTTCCGGTCGGTCGCCGACATCACCGGGCCGGAGTCGCTGGCCAAGGTCCGCGCGCACAAACAGGAGACGAAGGCGGCGGCGAAGGCGGCGAAGGCCTCCGGCAAGCCGGGCCGATAGACGCGGGGGCGGGTGCGGCGGCCTTTTCGGCTGCGGGTGCGTGGTGGGCTGGTCGCGCCAGGCGGCGGAGCCGCATATCGATACCGCCCCGCGCCCCTCGGTTGGCCCAGTCGCCCCACGTGAAAGTGCGCCCTGAATATCACTCGCCCGGCCCTCCCCGATGGCCGGTCCGCCCCCGCCGTTCACAGCATGAACCATGACCGAGGCACCGAACACCGGTCCGGAGTGGGGCCGTGAGTACGACGACCGGAACGTGCACGCGACCGCGCCGCCGGGCGACCGGCGTGAGCCCGAGCCGCCGTTCGAGGGGCCCCTGCACGCCCTGTCCCAGGCCGCCTGGCAGGTGGTGCTGGTCACCGGGATCGCCTCACTGATCCTCGGTGTCCTGGTGCTCGTCTGGCCCGGCCACTCCCTGCTCGCCGCCGGCGTCCTCTTCGGCGTCTACCTCGTGATCAGCGGCATCTTCCAGCTGGTCTCCGCGTTCGGCACGCACAAGACGACCTCGCTGCGCGTGCTGGCCTTCATCAGCGGCGCCCTGTCGATCCTGCTCGGCCTGCTCTGCTTCCGCGGGCCCATGCAGTCGATCCTGCTGCTCGCCCTGTGGATCGGCATCGGCTGGCTGATCCGCGGGATCACCCAGACCATCGCCGCCGCACAGGACTCCCGGATGCCCGGCCGGGCCTGGCAGATCTGCCTGGGGGTGCTCACCTTCATCGCCGGGATCGTGCTCATCGACGCGCCGTTCCGGTCGATCGCCGTGCTGACCGTCGTCGCCGGCATCTGGCTGCTCGTCGTGGGGCTCGCGGAGATCGTCACCGCGTTCGGCATCCGCGGCCGGGTCAAGGCGATCCCGCGGACGCTGTGAAGACCGGCGTCAACCATGGGGCCCACACCTACGCCGAGCGGGCGGATCTCGGGCCAGGCGTGCTGCACACCCGCACGCCCCGGGGACACACCTGACGTGAGCAGGACCGCGAGCGTCCCCCGGAGCCGAACCTGGCTGCGGGGGCTCGCGCTGCTCCTCGCGCTGTGGGTGCCCGGCGCACATGTGCAGGCCCAGGCGGCCCCCGCGCTGGGCACGCCCGCCGTGTCCTTCGAGCACGACGTCCTCGACACGGTCCTACGGCCGCCCGCCCCCGCCGTCCACCGGGCCGACGGACCCGAGCGGCCCGCACCCCTCCTTGACCGGGCGCCCGCCCGGCCGGCGCTACGAGCCCGCCCCGGCACACCGCGGGTGCCGTACGCCCCGCCCCGGCTCCGCACGGTGGTCTTGCGCTGCTGACAGACCGCGCCCCCGCGAAAGGCCGGTCACCGGTCAGTCAGACGCAAGGATCAGACGCAAGGAGCAGCACAGTCATGCCCATGGATCCCTACGCCGTCCTGCGCGCCCTGCTGCGCGCTGAGGCCCGGCGGTCGACGGCACCCAAGCCGGAGCAGGAGCACAAGGACGAACCGCAGCGGCCGCCCGAGGAACGGAACCGCTGAACCGGCACCGGCGGGGGCGGACCACCGCCTCCGCCGGGCCGCGCCTTGCCGTGCCGAACAGCGAACGGGCGGTCTCCCGGCCGCCGTACGGGGGAAATCCGCCGTGTCGGACTCTGCCCGGCGATCAGCCGGACGGCCTCGGTCTCGGGCTCGCCGTCACTGGTCTCGGCCAACTGTTCGCAGTAGCGGTTTCCTAGTAACAGCGCCTATGCCCCATTTGCGGCATCTTTTCAAGCGTCGCACTCCGCCGCCATGGCTGCGCCCGGAACGTCTTGACCGGTAGGCTTTCCGTGTGATCTTCAAGCGCATCGGAAACGGCCGGCCGTACCCCGACCACGGCCGGGAAAGCACCCGGCAGTGGGCGGACGTCGCGCCGCGCCCGGTCCGCCTCGATCAGCTCGTGACCACCAAGCAGCAGCTCGACCTGGAGACCCTGCTGGCGGAGGACTCGACGTTCTACGGCGACCTCTTCGCGCATGTCGTGAAATGGCAGGGCGACCTCTATCTGGAGGACGGGCTGCACCGCGCGGTCCGCGCCGCCCTCCAGCAGCGCCAGGTGCTGCACGCGCGCGTGCTCGAACTCGACTGACCGGCGCGACACCGCCCTTGCCCCCTTGACCCTTTCGGGTTCCCCTGAGCGGCATCGACTGATCATCTAATAGGCAGCGCCGCTCGGGCGCACTACGCTGCGCCCATGAGCATGCTCACTCCCCCTGGCATGGGCGGCCAGTACCGGATCACGGGGGACAAATACCCTCGGATGCGTCCGCCGCGCCGACGCGCCAGGCTCGTGGCCGCCGTGGTGGCGTCCGTCGCCGTGCTCGGCCTGATCGGCTGGGGCACCCTGCAGCTCATCGACGTCTTCACCGGCGGCAAGAAGGCCTCGGCGGCCGGCTCGAAGACCGACTGCCACCCCAAGGCCGATACGGCCGCACAGGTGAAGGCCCTGCCGAAGCCGGGCCAGATCACCGTGAACGTCTACAACGCCACCGAGCGCACCGGGCTCGCCAAGTCCACCGCCGACGAGCTGAAGAAGCGCGGCTTCAAGATCGGTGACGTGGGCAACGCGCCCGGGGAGTTCGACAAGAAGGTCAAGGGCGCCGGGATACTGCTCGGACCGGCCGCCGCCCAGAACACCTCACTGCCGGTGCTGGCGACCCAGCTCGCCGGCGCCGAACAGCGCACCGACGCCCGCAAGGGCACCGACCTCGACCTCATCCTGGGGGACGGCTTCAAGGGTCTGGCCAAGCCGGCGGCCGCGCAGCAGGAGCTGACCAAGCTGACCGCACCCGCGCCGGCGGCCCCTACGAAGAAGAGCTGCTGAACAGCGCCCCGTCAGGGGCGCTGGGCCGAATCGATGCGCGGCTCTACTCGGCCGCCCCGTAAAGCCGATCCCCCGCGTCCCCCAGCCCCGGCACGATGTACCCGTGCTCGTTGAGGTGGTCGTCCACGGCCGCGGTAACCACGGTCACCGGCGTCCCCGCCAGCTCCCGCTCCATGACCTCGACGCCCTCGGGAGCAGCGAGCAGAACAACCGCCGTCACGTCGTCCGCACCACGCTTGATCAGCTCCCGGATCGCCGCGACCAGCGTGCCGCCCGTGGCCAGCATCGGGTCCAGGACGTACACCTGGCGGCCCGAGAGGTCCTCCGGCATGCGCGAGGCGTAGGTGGAGGCCTGCAGCGTCTCCTCGTTGCGGATCATGCCCAGGAAGCCCACCTCGGCGGTCGGCAGCAGCCGGACCATGCCGTCCAGCATGCCGAGGCCGGCGCGCAGGATCGGCACGACCAGCGGGCGCGGGCGGGCGAGCTTGACGCCGGTCGTCCGCGCGACCGGGGTCTGGATGTCGACGGCTTCTGTGCGCACGTCCCGCGTGGCCTCGTAGGCGAGCAGGGTGACCAGTTCGTCGGCGAGCCGGCGGAAGGTCGCGGAGTCGGTGCGCTGGTCGCGCAGCGTGGTGAGCTTGTGGGCGACCAGGGGGTGGTCGACGACATGGAGACGCATGCCCCTAACGGTACCCGCGCCGAGAACGCCGCCCGTCCCGGCGTACCCGCGACCGGACCCCCGGCGGGACACCCGGCCGGACCATGGCCGGCACCCCTCTGGCCCTGGCGTCGACGCGGCCGTACGAGGGAAAGTGGGAGGGACGGAACTGGGGTGGTGTGACGTGCCCGACCTGCCCGAGAACGCGCCCTGGAACGCCAAGGCCACCGGGGGCACCGGTGAGCCCGCGATACGCCGCGCCGCCGTACCGGAGACGGACGCCGAGCGCCGGCGCCGCCGCGCCCGGTTCCTGCGCGACCTCGCCGAGGCCGCCCGGCTGCGCCAGGCGATGCGCATGCGGACGTTCCGCTGGTAGACCGATTGTGGGAGGGACACGCTTGGGAATCCTCATGGGAATCCGCTGGGGCAAGACCCGGTAGGCAAGTCCAGGCTGAGGAAGATCCGCGCGCACACCGCTGTTTGCAAGGTGGGCATGCGTGAGTGGCTGGAAAAGCCGCGTACGATCCGCAGGTGGCTGCAAGACACAGGGCGCCGAAGACGTCCCCTGAACGCCTTGTTTCTGCCACGATTCCGAGTGGGTGGGGCTCGGAGCCCAGCTCTCTCCGCCCACGTACCTCCGCCGGGGGGACCCCCAACCGGCACGCCTATGACCAGTGGGAGAGTCACGGTGTACTTCGCCGCACTGCTCGCGCGCACCGAAGACGGGTGGGAAGCGAGCGACACAGAGCTCGACGATGTGGAGACCCTGTCGGATCTTGCCGACCTGGCCCGTGAAGCCTCTCCCGAGGAGGACACGGTGCTCGTGCTGATCGAGCAGGAGGACTCCTGGTTCGGTGTCGTCCGCGTGGACGGCGAGGACGACCCTCGCATCTACGTCTCGGACGCGGCCGCCGCCCAGCGCAGCGCGTACGGCGAGCTGCTGCTCACCGACGAGCTGCTCGGCCGGGAGCCGGGTGCCGACGACGGCCCCGACCTGGACTCCCTCGACCTCGACGGCACGGAGGACGGCGAGTCCGACGAGTCCGACGAGGACGACGAGGAGGGCGCCGCCGCCGACGCCGTTCCGCACAGCCCGGTGGGCGACAGTCAGATCCTCGACGACCTGGGCATCAGCGAGAAGGAGCTGCGCTCGCTGGACGCCGAGGACGCGCTGGGCGCGATCGCCGAGGCCCTGGGCGCCTCGGAGGTGCTGGAGACCGTCCGCTGACCGTCGAGAACCCGGCCGCCGCACCGGACCCGGTACGCGACCGCTGGCGGGCCGCGATGCGACTCGCCCTGGCCGAGGCCGAACGGGCCGTCCGGGGCGGGGACGTCCCCGTCGGCGCCGTCGTGCTGTCCCCGGACGGTGCGACGGTGCTCGCCGTCGGGCACAACGAGCGCGAGGCCACCGGCGATCCCACGGCCCACGCGGAGGTCCTCGCGATCCGGCGGGCGGCCGCCCTGCTCGGGGAGTGGCGGCTGGCCGGCTGCACGCTCGTGGTCACCCTGGAACCGTGCACGATGTGCGCGGGCGCGATCGTGCAGTCCCGCGTCGACCGGGTCGTCTACGGCGCCCGGGACGAGAAGGCGGGCGCGGCCGGCTCGCTGTGGGACGTGATCCGCGACCGGCGGCTCAATCACCGTCCGGAAGTCGTCGAGGGCGTTCTCGCGCCGGAGTGCGCCCGCCTCCTCACCGAGTTTTTCCGAGACCGTTGAATACCGATTTCTGAGCACGCCCCCGTGTGCTGTAAGGTCTCCCTCGGTAGCGTGTCCGAGCGGCCGAAGGAGCTCGCCTCGAAAGCGAGTGTGGCGCAAGTCACCGAGGGTTCAAATCCCTCCGCTACCGCTCGAAGAAGGGCCCCGTCGAAAGACGGGGCCCTTCGTGCGTCGTGAGGACGGGACGCAAAGGACCTCGGGTGGCGGGCCGTTGGTCCCTTGCAAAGAGCGCGAAGGTTACACTCGCGCCCGGCAACAGGGGCTCGCACGCACAGGGGAGGCCGCGGTGGCGGTGAACGCCAAGAAGATCGCCGTATACGTGCTCGTGGTCTTCGCGCTGTACGTGATCATCACGGACCCGGCCAAGGCGGCCGACTACGTCCAGATAGGCTTCGAGGGCATATCGGACGCGGCCAAGGCCATCGGCACCTTCATGACCTGGCTCGCCAACGGAGGAAAGAGCTGAGGTACAACCCATGATCCGCCACCTGGTCCTCTTCAAGCTCAACGAGGGCGTCGAGCGCGACGATCCGCGGGTCGTGGCGGGCGTCGAGGCCTTCCGGGCCCTCGGCGGGCAGATCGAGGAGCTGCGCTTCTGGGAGTGCGCCTGGAACATCACCGACCGGCCGATCGCCTGCGACTTCGCGATCAACTCGGCGGTCGAGGACACCGACGCCCTCAAGCGCTATCTGGAGCACCCGGCCCATCAGGCGGGCGTCGCGTTGTGGCGCGAGTTCGCCACGTGGGTGATCGCCGACTACGAATTCTGACCACTTCCGCACGAGAGCCCCCCGCCGGAACGGCGGGGGGCTCTCGTGCGTCTTACTCCCCAACTTGGTGGCGTTTGAACACAACACGGCGTTATCCGGTGCTTGCACACAGTGCACATGTCTTGTGATGCTATGACCGCTTTTGACCGATGATTGAGCGATGAAGAGGTGGCGTTGACCGTGTCGGCCAGTACTGCGCCGCCCCAGGAGGAGGCGACCGCCCCCGCCTCCTCCTGCGCCTCCGCCCCCTCCGCCTCCGCCCCCTCCGCCGATCCCACCCCCTCCTCGGACCCCGCTCCCGAACCCCCCGAGAAACGGCGCGGTTCCGACACCCGCGCCCTCACCCAGGTCCTCTTCGCCGAACTGAAGGACCTCACGCCGGGTACGCCGGAGCACCACCGCGTGCGGGGGGCGCTGATCGAGGCGAACCTCCCGCTCGTGCGCTACGCCGCCGCCCGCTTCCGCTCCCGCAACGAGCCCATGGAGGACGTGGTCCAGGTCGGCACCATCGGCCTGATCAACGCCATCGACCGGTTCGACCCGGACCGGGGCGTGCAGTTCCCCACCTTCGCCATGCCGACCGTGGTCGGCGAGATCAAGCGGTACTTCCGGGACAACGTCCGCACGGTCCACGTGCCGCGCCGGCTGCACGAACTGTGGGTGCAGGTCAACAGCGCCACCGAGGACCTCACCACGCTCTACGGCCGCTCCCCCTCCACCGCCGAGATCGCCGAGCGGCTCAGGATCAGCGAGGAGGAGGTGCTGAGCTGTATCGAGGCGGGACGCTCGTACCACGCCACCTCGCTGGAGGCCGCGCAGGAGGGCGACGGGCTGCCCGGCCTGCTGGACCGGATCGGCTACGAGGACCCGGCCCTGGACGGCGTGGAGCACCGCGACCTGGTCCGCCATCTCCTCGTCCAACTACCGGAACGAGAACAGCGAATCCTTCTCCTGCGCTACTACAGCAACCTCACCCAGTCGCAGATCAGCGCGGAACTCGGCGTCTCCCAGATGCACGTCTCCCGCCTCCTCGCCCGCAGCTTCCAGCGGCTGCGCTCGGCGAATCGCATCGACGCATAGAAGCTCCCGAGGCGGAGCACAGCGGGCGCACGGAAGCACACCCGGGATCACCGCCTGCATCGCAAACCCGATCGATGCATCACCATCGAGAGCGAATCGCTCACCAGCGCAGATGCCGACAGTCGGGCCCTTAAAAAGCGTCAGACCCCGTCTTTCCAGGGCTGATTCACTTCTCACATGTCGACATGTCACTACAGCGTGTTGCCGACATGTGACATTCTGCGGGAGACGCGTTTGCCGGGCCTTCGGCGCCGGTATTCAGGTGAAGGCTGCGTTGCTCGCAAGAAGGCGCCGCCACGACCGTCCCGCGACCCAAAGGGGGTGGCATGTCCGCAGACCAGGGCAGCTCGAAGGTGCTGACGCCCGCGACGAGCGAGGCAGCGCCCAAGGAGCTCGACGCACTCGACGTCCTCGACGGCATCGAGGGCGTCACGGCCCTCGACGCCGTGCCGACCCCGACCGCCCCGGCGGCCGCAGACCTCCCGGCCCCGCCGGCCTCCGGGGACATCGACACCCGGACCCTGTCCCGCTCCCTGTTCCTGCGGCTCGCTGCACTGGACGCGGACAGCCCCGAGCGGGCCTATGTCCGGGACACCCTGATCGAGCTGAACCTGCCGCTGGTCCGCTACGCGGCGGCGCGCTTCCGCTCGCGCAACGAGCCGATGGAGGACATCGTCCAGGTCGGCACCATCGGCCTGATCAAGGCGATCGACCGCTTCGACTGCGAACGGGGCGTGGAGTTCCCGACGTTCGCCATGCCGACGGTGGTCGGCGAGATCAAGCGCTTCTTCCGGGACACGTCCTGGTCGGTGCGCGTCCCGCGCCGCCTCCAGGAGCTGCGCCTGGCCCTCACCAAGGCCAGCGACGAGCTGTCCCAGAAGCTGGACCGCTCCCCGACGGTGACCGAGCTGGCCGCCGTGCTCGGCGTCTCCGAGGAGGACGTGGTCGACGGCCTCGCGGTCGGCAACGCCTACACCGCCTCCTCGCTGGACTCCCCGGCCCCCGAGGACGACGGCGGCGAGGGCTCGCTCGCCGACCGCCTCGGCTACGAGGACACGGCCCTGGAGGGCGTGGAGTACCGCGAGTCCCTCAAGCCCCTGCTGGCCAAGCTCCCGCCCCGGGAGCGCCGGATCATCATGCTCCGCTTCTTCGCCAACATGACCCAGTCCCAGATCGGCGAGGAGGTCGGCATCTCCCAGATGCACGTCTCGCGCCTGCTGACCCGGACGCTGGCGCAGCTGCGGGAGGGCTTGATCTCCGACTAGCGCCGCGCGGGTGGTGACGAGTGGGGAAGTGCCGAGATCTGCCGTCTTTCGTCAGCGGCATCGTCGAGGCTGGTCGCGCAGTTCCCCGCGCACCTGTGGGCGCGTCGCCCCACCGCAACCCCATGCGTGGGCCCTGATTGGGTGCCGCCTCGGGGGTTCCTATCTGACGACACGTCAGCCACCATGGCCCGATGCTGCGAGTGACAGGGCCTGCGTGGGCGACATGGACACGTGGCCGCCGAGGCGCCGTTACGGCAGCGTCGGCGGCCGTCGTCGTCCTGGGCGGGGTGCTGGCCGCGTGTGGGAGCGGCGGCCCGAGCGGCGGATATGTCGCGGTCGGCTCGGGGCAGCGCGGGCCGAGCTCGGTCACCCCGACGGGATCCGTGACTCTGGTGCCGCTCGACGGAGGGAGGAGCACGAGCGGGGGCGGCCGTAACTTCCCCGGCGGTGCGGCGACTTCGGGCGACACCAGCGGCTCGGGCAGCCCGGACACTCCGGAGCGGACCGCCACCGACGCCAGCGGCGACAGCTCCCCCGCCACCCCCGTTCCGACCGGCACGGACAGTGGTACGACACCGCCCGCCACCTCGCCCGTCCCAGCACCCAGCCCCACCCCGAGCAGCAGCAAGCGCCCCACCCCCGCCGATCTCACCTGGGGCGACCCCACGACGAAGCCGACGGATCAGCGCTGGTGCCAGAAGGTGACCGTCGGTTTCGAGAACTCCGGGGGCGCGGCGGTGCGGGCGGGCTCGGTGACCTTCGGGACGCACGTCATCGGCGCGCTCGGTATCGACTGGGGGACGGTCGACTCGACGGTGGACCTCCCGGTGCCGATCGCGCCGGGCGCGCACGAGGACCACACCTGGACGGTGTGCGTCGACGCCTGGCGCGTGCCGCTCGGCATGCACATCGAGACGCGGGACGTGTCCGTCCAGTGGAAGTGATCGCCGGAAGCCGGCCCTGCTTCGGCCGGTCCTACTTCATCGCCAGCCAGGCGACGCCGGCCACCACGGCGATGGCGACGATGACACCGATGATCAGGCCGATCCGGGGCCCGGAGGGGGCCGCGGCCTGCTGCTGGCGGCCCTGGGGGGCCTCGTCGACGAACGCGCGGAACATCTGGGTGCTGCCGGCAGGGTCGTAATTGCCCTGGGGGCCCTGGGTGTTAGCCATGGCCCGAGACCTTAGCGAAGACGGGCCGGGCCGCCCAAGTGGGGGGCCACCGGGACAGAGGGGGGCACCTCACCCGCACCGACCTTCATATTGACGACTGCAATACTTGCCTTTGCCAAGTTTTTGCGCGGTCCGGCCCCCGGTTTATTTGCCTGCAGCAACCAAACAGGGTTATGGTTGCCTCAAGCAACGATGCGGGAGGTGTGATGGCCGGGCAGGCGCAGTTTGAAGAGCTGGCGCGTCAGCTCAGTGCCGTCGGAGCCGTGAAACGGGACCTGGGGCGGATCCTGCCGCCCGACTGTCCGGGCGGCTCGGCCGCCGTGCTGACCCTGCTCGGCCGCCACGGAGACATGCGCATGAGCAAGCTCGCGGAGCTGCTCGCCGTGGACATGTCGGTCACCAGCCGGCATGTCGCGCACGTCGCCGCGCGCGGCTGGATCGAACGGCACCCGGACCCCGCGGACAAGCGCTCGCGCATCCTGCGCCTGACTCCCGCGGGCCTGGAAGAGCTCCAGGAGCTGTCCCGGCGGACCACGCACCTGCTCGCCGAGCGGCTCGCCGACTGGACCGACGACGAGGTCGGCCAGCTGATCCGGCTGATGACCCGGCTGCGCGCGTCCTTCGGCGACTGCCGGTCCGTCCCGGTCCGGATCCCCGCGCCCGTGGTCCAGGAGAGCACTCCCGTAGCCGAAGAGACCACCCGTACACCCGCAAGCACGTAAGAAAAGGAAGCCCATGGCAACGACCACACCAGCCGGTGTGCGGGCTCACGCCAAGCACGGGGAAGGCACAGGCCACGCCCCGATGACGCACCGGCAGATCATGGAGGCCCTGTCCGGGCTGCTGCTCGGCATGTTCGTGGCGATCCTGTCGTCCACGATCGTCTCCAACGCCCTGCCGCACATCATCGGGGACCTGGGCGGCGGCCAGTCCGCCTACACCTGGGTGGTCACCGCCGCCCTGCTGTCGATGACCGCGGCCACTCCCCTGTGGGGCAAGCTCGCCGACCTGTACAGCAAGAAGGCTCTCGTCCAGATAGCCCTCGTCATCTACGTCGTCGCCTCGATGGCGGCCGGCCTGTCGCAGAACCCGGGCATGCTGATCGCCTGCCGTGTGGTGCAGGGCATCGGCGTCGGCGGCCTGTCCGCCCTGGCGCAGATCGTCATGGCGGCGATGATCTCCCCGCGTGAGCGCGGCCGTTACTCCGGCTACCTGGGTGCCACCTTCGCCGTCGCCACCGTCGGCGGCCCGCTGCTCGGCGGTGTCATCACCGACACCTCCTGGCTGGGCTGGCGCTGGTGCTTCTACGTCGGTGTCCCCTTCGCGGTCATCGCGCTGATCGTGCTGCAGAAGACCCTGCACCTGCCCGTGGTCAAACGAGAGGTCAAGGTCGACTGGGCCGGCGCGTTCTTCATCTCCGCCGCCGTCTCCCTGCTGCTGGTCTGGGTCACCTTCGCCGGTGACAAGTACGACTGGGTGTCCTGGCAGACGTACGCGATGGTCGGCGGTTCGATCGTGCTCGGCGCGATCTTCGTGCTCATCGAGTCCAAGGCCAGCGAGCCGATCATCCCGCTGCGCCTGTTCAAGAACCGCACCATCACGCTGGCCTCGCTGGCCTCGCTGTTCGTCGGTGTCGCGATGTTCACCGGCACGGTGTTCTTCAGCCAGTACTTCCAGCTGGCCCGCGACAAGTCCCCGACGATGTCCGGGGTCCTGACCATCCCGATGATCGGCGGTCTGTTCGTCTCCTCGACCGTCTCGGGTCAGTTCATCACCCGCACCGGCCGCTGGAAGGCCTGGCTGGTCAGCGGTGGCGTCCTGGTCACGGCCGGCCTGCTGCTGCTCGGCGGCATCCGGTACGACACCGACTACTGGAAGATGGCCATCTTCATGGCCCTGCTGGGTCTCGGCATCGGCATGATGATGCAGAACCTGGTGCTCGCCACGCAGAACCAGGTGGCGCCCTCCGACCTCGGCTCGGCCAGCTCCACGGTCACCTTCTTCCGCTCCCTCGGCGGTGCGGTCGGCGTCTCCGCGCTGGGTGCGGTGATGTCCCGCCGGATCACGCACTACGTCCAGGACGGCGTCTCCGCCCTGAGCCCCAAGTACCGGGCGGCCCTGGCCGGCAGCTCGGGCTCCACCGACACCATCCCGGACATGAACAAGCTCCCGGCGCCCATCCGGACGCTGCTGGAGAGCGCCTACGGCCACGGCATCGCGGATGTCTTCTTCATCGCCGGCTGCCTCGCCGCCGTCGCGTTCCTGATCACGCTGTTCATCAAGGAGGTCCCGCTGAAGACCAGGGGCGCGCTCGCGCAGGCCGCCGAGGGTCAGGCTCCGGCCGAGGGCGGGGTCCCGGCCGAGGCCGCCACCACTGCGGAGGCCGCCACGGAGGCTGCCGCCGGGACTCCGGCCCAGGAACGGGTGCCCGGCTGGGCCGAGCCCGTCGTCGCGGCGGACCGCTTCCAGGACGCGCCGGCCACCGCGACCGCCACCCGGCAGATGACCGCCGTCGCCACCGTCGCCGAGCCCGGCACCGGTGGCGGCACCCCGGTCCACGGCTTCGTCCGCGGCGCCGAGAGCGCCCCGGTCCCGCAGGCCGCGGTCACCCTGATCTCGCTGTCCGGCCGTCAGCTGGGCCGCGCGGTCGCCCAGGCCGACGGCTCCTACTCCGTCGACGCCCCGGGCACGGGGTCGTACGTCCTGATCGCCTCCGCCGACGGCTACCAGCCGCAGGCCTCCACCGTCGTGGTGGGCGAGGAACCGCTGGCGTACGACATCCTGCTCAGCGGCACCAGCGGGCTGACCGGTGTGGTCCGGGCCGCCGGGAGCGCGCTGCCGGTCAAGGACGCGATGGTGATCGTCACCGATGTGCGCGGTGACCTGCTGGCCACCGCCGCCACCGGGGAGAAGGGCGACTTCGCCCTCACCGACCTGGTGCCCGGCACGGTCACCCTGGCCGTCAACGCGAGCGGGTTCCGGCCGCGCGCCCTGCCGGTCGAGATCGGCGCCACCGGGGTCACCCGGGTCGAGATCGACCTGGACGCCGGCGCCCGCCTCCAGGGTGTCGTCAAGGCCCCGCACGGTCCGCTGGCCGACGCCCGCGTGACGCTCGTCGACCAGGCGGGCAACGTGGTCGGCACCGCCACCACCGGCACGGACGGCGCGTACGCCTTCACCGACCTGGACAGCGGCGAGTACACCGTCATCGCGACGGGTTACCCGCCGATGGCGACGGCCCTGACCGTCGCCGGCACCGGGGTCGACGGCCACGACATCGAACTCGCCCACCCCGGCGAGTAGTTCACTCCCGGCCCGTGGCACACATACCGTCGTGTGTGCGCCACGGGCCGGTTTCATACGACCAATTTGTAAGGCTTTGCAGGGAGAAAACGGGATGGGACTGACCGCGAAGATCCGCACGCGGGACGGGTGGGCCGTGTCGCACGCGGTCGTCACGGTGACCGACATGACCGGTACGCAGGTGCTGCGCGCCGAGGCGGACGCCGAGGGAGCCGTACGGGACACCACCGAGCTGGCGCCGGGGGCGTACACGGTGATCGTGACGGCCGTCGGGTACGCGCCCGCGGCCTCCTCCGCGATCGTCACCGCCAGCGGCCGGGCCGGGGTCGGCACGGTCACGCTGGCCCGGCAGGGCGGCACCGAGCTGCCGCCGCCCGGGCCCTGGACCATCGACCCGGTGCACTCGTCCGTCGCCGCGGTCGCCCAGCACCTGGGGATCTCCAGCGTGCACGGGCGGTTCACCGAGTTCGGCGGCACGATCGAGATCGCACCGGACGACGTCACCGAGTCCCGCGTGGAGGCGGTGATCAAGGCCGCGTCCATCGACACGGGCAACGGCATGCGCGACGGGCATCTGAAGTCCGCGGACTTCCTCGACGTCGAGCAGCATCCGCAGATCACCTACCGCTCGACCGGTCTGACCCAGTCGGGCTCCGACCGCTGGACGGTCCACGGGGAACTGTCCATGCACGGGATCGTACGACCGGTGGACCTGGACCTCGCCTACCTCGGCACGGGCGCCGACCCCTGGGGCGGCACGAGGGCCGCGTTCCGCGCGACGGCCGAGCTGCGCCGCGAGGACTTCGCGATGAACTACAACCAGGTTCTCCAGGCGGGCATCGCGGCGATCGGTACGACGCTGAAGGTGGAGCTGGACATCCAGGCGGTCCAGGGCGACTCACTGCCCCAGGCGTAGGCACAGCAGGGTCAGCCACAGGGGCGCGCACTGCCCCTAGGCTGCCCCCATGGCACCGAACATCGCTACCAACACCCGCGTATCGCTGGACGAGCTGCTGGACTTCGTACGGCCCCGTCACCGCGCCCTGCTGATCACCCGCCGCGCCGACGGCGGACCGCAGGCGTCCCCGCTGACCTGCGGGGTCGACGACTCGGGGCGGATCGTCGTCTCCACCTACCCCGAGCGCGCCAAGACCCGCAACGCCAAGCGGGATCCCCGGGTCAGCCTGCTCGTCCTGAGCGACGAATGGAACGGCCCCTGGGTCCAGATCGACGGCACGGCCGAGGTCATCGACGCACCGGACTCGGTGGAACCCCTGGTCGAGTACTACCGCAACATCGCCGGCGAACACCCCGACTGGGACGAGTACCGCGAGGCGATGGTCAAGCAGGGCAAGTCCATCATCCGGGTGACACCGGAGCGGTGGGGGCCGGTGGCGACCGGGGGGTTTCCGGCGCGGCTCGTCGGGGACGGGGAGTAGCCGGACGGGGAGCAGCCGGACGGGGAGTGGTCAGCCTCGGCTGACCATCGCCTCGATGCCGGCGATCAGCAGGTCCAGGGCGAAGTCGAAGTCGCGGTCCAGCATCTCGTCGACCGTGTCCCCGCCGCGGGCCGCCATGAGGTCCTTCGACTCCTCGACGACCTCGGCGGTCCCCGGGGCCTCGGTCACCAGGGCCATGGCCTGCTCGTAGTACTCGTCGGGGCTCAGCCCGGTGTCCGCGATCCGGGCGAAGAGGTGGCCCTCGATCGTGCCGAAGCCGTACACGAACTGGAAGACCGCCGAGATCGCCCCCATCACCCCGTGCGCGGGCAGCCCCGCCCGGCGGACGACCCGCTGGACCGCACGGGAGAACGCCAGCGAGTTCGGGCCGATGTTGAGATAGCGCCCCGCCAGCGGCGACAGCCAGGGGTGGCGCACCAGCAGCGCCCGGTACTCGGTGGCCAGCCCGCGCAGCTGCTCGCGCCAGGCCTCGCCCTCGGCGTCCGGATCCGGCAGCCGCAGCTCGCCGAAGGCCGCGTCCAGGGCGAGTTCGAGCAGGTCGTCCTTGGTGTCGACGTACCAGTACAGGGACATCGCGGTGACGTTCAGCTCCGCGGCCAGCCGCCGCATGGAGAACTTCTCCAGCCCCTCGGCGTCCAGCAGCGGCACCGACGTCGCGGTGATCCGCTCCCGGTCCAGTCCGGAGGGCTGACCGGCACGTCCGCCGCGCCGCGGCTTCTCCTGCAGCCACACACTGTCCCGCGCCGACCGACCCGCTGCCTTCACCATCGGCGCATCCTCCTGAGACTCCGGCCACTGGTCCAACCTTAGGCGCGGGGCCATGCAGGCCTGCGGACCGCGTCCGTCTCGTGACGCCAGGCGGGCAGGGGGAAGGGGCTCGGCCGGAAACCCGGCCGAGCCCCTTCGAGGAAGCCCTCAGGCCGTCAGGTCCGGCAGTTCACAAGGACGTTGTGGCCACCGTCCCCGTCGCAGTGGTTCGTACCCGGGCCGCCGTCGAGGAAGTCGCTGCCGGGGCCGCCGAAGAGCGAGTCGCTGCCGCCCGCGGTGCCGGCCGGTTCAACTGATTTCCAGGTGACTCGGAGAAAGCGCCGCGAAAGCCCGTAGAACACCCGGACAGCGCTGATCAGACCGTCGACGTGGTGTTCACCGCACGGCGGTCGCCGTGCGGTGCACACCACGGATGTCCGTCAGCCGGTCCCCTTGTCTCAGCCGCTCGTCTTCTGCGTCAGGTCGTAGAAGGTGGCCGAACCGACGGTGACCTTCTTGAAGGTGCTCTCGACCCACGAGGTGATCTGGGACGACGTGCCGCTGCTGCTGCCGCCCATGCCACCGCCCCTGCCTCCGCCGGCGATGAAGTAGTGGATCTTCCCTTCCGCCACGTACTTCTTGAACTGCGCCAGCGTCGGCGACGGGTCGGTGCCGTTGAAGCCGCCGATCGCCATCACCGGGTCACCGGTGGTGAGCTGGTAGCTGGCCGCGTTCTGCGAACCGATGGACGCGGCGACCCAGGTGTACTTGGCGGCGTCCTTCTCCAGCAGCTTCTTGGCGGCGGAGGAGACGTTCGCGCCGTTCAGCAGGCCGCCGGCGCCACCGCCGCCGCCCATGCCGCCTTCGCCCATCCGGCCGGCGCCGGGGAAGCCGTTGCCGTTCTGCTGACCCTGGCTGTTCTGGCCCTGCCGGCCCGGCATGCCACCGCCGAAGCCACCGCCACTGCCACCGCCACCGGGGAAGCCGTTGCCGTTCTGCTGACCTTGCTGCCCTTGGCCCTGCTGCCCCGGCATCGCACCGCCGAAGCCGCCGCGCATACCGCCGCCGTTGCCGCCGCCGGGCCCCCGGCCGCCGCCGAAGCCCATCATGCTCGCGCCCGCCGGACCGGCCGTCGGGATGGAACCGGTGTGCGCGGAGTCCACCGTGCTGAGGGTGTACGCCGTCGGACCGGCCAGCGCGGCCACCAGGCCCACCGCCGCCGCCCCGAGGGCCAGCTGCCGGGAGATCCGCCCGGCGAAGATCAGGCCCAGCGCGGCCACCATGCCGCCGATCAGCACCAGCCACTTCAGCCAGGGCAGATAGCCGGAGGTGCGGTTGAGCAGGACGTATCCCCATGCGGACGCGGCCACGAGCGCGGCGGCGAGGCTGATCGACGCCCAGGTCTCCCTGCGCCGCTCCCACAGCAGCCCGGCGCCCATGCCGACGACGGCCGCGAGGTAGGGCGCGAGCGCCACCGTGTAGTACTGGTGGAAGATGCCCGCCATGTAGCTGAAGACCACCATGGTGATCAGCAGCGAGCCGCCCCAGACCAGGAACGAGGCCCGCGTCACGGACGTACGGCGCAGCTTGCGGGTCGCCCACAGGCCCGCGACCAGCAGGATCAGCGCGGCCGGGAGCAGCCAGGAGATCTGGCCGCCGATCTCGGAGTTGAACATCCGGTCCCAGCCGGTCGCGCCCCAGCGGCCGGAGCCGGTCCTGCCGCCACCGCCGCCGACGCTGCCGGTCTCGTCGCCGTTGATCCGGCCGAGGCCGTTGTAGCCGAAGGTCAGCTCCAGGAAGCTGTTGTTCTGCGACCCGCCGATGTAGGGGCGTGAGGAGGCCGGCCACAGCTCGACGATCGCGACCCACCAGCCGCCGGCGACCACGAGCGCGACGGTGGCGAGGCCCAGCTGGACCAGGCGCCTGCGCAGCCTCACCGGACCGCAGACGGCGTAGACGATCGCCAGCGGCGGCAGGATCAGGAAGGCCTGCAGGGTCTTGGCGAGGAAGGCGAAGCCGATCGCGGCCCCCGCCCACACCAGCCACTTCGTCCGGCCGTCCTCCACCGCCCGTACGACGAAGTAGCAGGCCAGCGCCATCAGCAGGGCCAGCATCGCGTCCGGGTTGTTGAACCGGAACATGAGCGCGGCCACCGGGGTGAGCGCGAGCACCGCGCCCGCGATCAGACCCGCGGCCGGGCTGAACCGGCGCCGTACGGCCGCGTACACGACCGCCACCGTGCCGACGCCCATGAGGACCTCGGGAGTGAGGATGGCCCATGAGTTCAGGCCGAAGATCCGCACCGACAGCTCCATCGGCCACAGGAAGGCCGAGGGCTTGTCGACGGTGATGGCGTTGCCCGCGTCCAGCGAGCCGAAGAAGAACGCCTTCCAGGACTTGCTGCCCGCCTGCACGGCCGCCGAGTAGAAGGAGTTGGCGTAACCGGAGGCGCTGAGGTTGTACAGGTAGAGCAGGAGGGTGGCGGCCAGCAGGCCGAGGAAGGCCGGCCGCACCCAGCGGGGGTCCTCGGGGCGGCCGCGCCACAGTCTGCGCAGGAGCGGCTGCTTGGGCTCACCTGCCTCGGGGGCCTGCGGGGGAGCGGTCGGGGGCGGGCCCCAGTCGGTCGTAGCGCTGTGCTGGGCGGTCGGCGGGTCGTAATGGGTGGTCATCGGGGTTCCCCCGGATCGGTGTCGTGAGGGCGCACCGGCTGCAGTCGCATGGTGGCGTCCCTCCAGCTGCCGTCCGCGGCATCACCGGCGCGGACCTGGGTGGCCGTCGGATACGGCTGCGGGTACGGCACCGGGCGCTGGGGCAGCGGTGCGTACGGAGCGGTCGTGCCGTGCGGCGGGGTCGTGCTCGTGCTGTAGGTCGGCGAGGACAGGGGGTGGGAGGCGACGACCGTCGAGCCGGTGCCGGACTCGCCGCGGTCCGGGAACACCCAGGCGCGGAAGAGCAGGAACCGCAGCACGGTCGCGGCGAGGTTGGCGGCGATGAGCACCGCCAGTTCGGTGGAGTGCGCCGGGCTGGAGCCGGCCGCGTTCAGGGCGGCCAGGGAGCCGCTGGTCAGCGCGAGACCGATGCCGAAGACGACCAGGCCCTGCGCCTGGTGCCGTACGGCGCCGCCCCGGCCGCGCACTCCGAAGGTGAGCCGGCGGTTGGCGGCCGTGTTGGCGATCGCGGAGACCAGCAGGGCGAGCGCGTTGGCGATCTGGGAGCCGGAGAACTGCCGGAAGACGCTGTAGAGGAGGAGGTAGAAGAGGGTGGACAGGCCGCCGACGACGCAGAAGCCGACGAGCTGACGGGCGAGTCCCGTGGGCACGTTGGTCAGGTCGCGGTCGCGCGGGTCGTCGCCGAAGGGCCGGGTGAGCCGGTCCAGCGGGAGCGAACCGGTGGCCAGCGCCTTGCCGATCCGCCAGACGCCCTTGAGGTCGTCGGTGGCGGTCTTCACGATGTGCACGGTGGAGTCGGGGTCGTCGACCCAGTCGACCGGCACCTCGTGGATGCGCAGCCCCGCCCGCTCGGCGAGCACCAGCATCTCGGTGTCGAAGAACCAGCCGGTGTCCTCCACCAGCGGCAGCAGCACCTGGGCCACATCGCGCCGGATGGCCTTGAACCCGCACTGGGCGTCGGAGAACCGGGCCTGGAGCGAGCCGCGCAGGATCAGGTTGTAGGCCCGGCTGATGAACTCGCGCTTGGGGCCGCGCACCACCCGGGAGGTGCGGGCGAGCCGTGAGCCGATCGCGAGGTCCGAGTGGCCCGAGATCAGCGGCGCCACCAGCGGCAGCAGGGCGTTGAGGTCGGTGGACAGGTCGACGTCCATGTAGGCGAGGATCGGCGCCTCGGACGCGGACCAGACGGTCCTGAGGGCCCGCCCCCGGCCCTTCTGCTCCAGGCGGAAGTTGGTGACCTCGGGGAGATCCGCCTCCAGCCGCGCCGCCACCAGCGGGGTGGTGTCCGTGGACGCGTTGTCCGCGATCGTGATGCGGAAGGCGTACGGGAAGGTGCGCGTGAGGTGCTCGTGCAGTCTGCGGACGCACGGCTGGAGGTCCTTCTCCTCGTTGTAGACGGGGATCACTACGTCCAGGACAGGCGTACCGGCGTCTCCGGCCGGGAGGTGCTCCCGCGCCGGCAGGGTGCCGGGAGAAGAGTCGGTTCGCATGGCACCGACTCAACTCAAGCCCCCTGTTGCACCCATGTGGTGGCACTGTGCTGTGCCTGTGAGTGCGATTGCCAGTCGGTTTCGGGCGCGGGGCACGGAACGGCGGGGGCGAGCGCGGGCAGATGGACGGTGAACACGGTCCGCCCGGGCACGCTGTCGACGGTGACGGCACCCCCGTGCGCGGCCGCGACCGCCTGCACGATGGCCAGCCCGAGCCCGGTGGACCCCGTCGACCTGGACCGCGCGGAGTCCCCGCGCGCGAACCGCTCGAAGACGTGTGGCAGCAGATCCGGCGGAATGCCCTGCCCGTTGTCCTCGACGTCGACGCACATCCACGGCCCGCGCCGCTGCACGCGCGCGGTCACGGTCGTACCGGGCGGGGTGTGTTTGCGCGCGTTGCCGAGCAGATTGACCAGCACCTGCTGGATGCGTGCCGCGTCCGCCGACACCAGGGCGGGCTCATCGGGCAGATCGAGCCGCCAGTTGTGGTCCATTCCGGCCGCGCGGGAGTCGCTGACCGTGTCCACGACCAGCGGTATGAGATCGGTCTGCTCGAACTGCAGCGGCCGTCCGGCGTCGAGGCGGGCGAGGAGGAGAAGATCCTCGACCAGGAGGGTCATACGGCCCGTCTCGGACTCGATCCGGCCGAGGGCGTGTCGGGTGTCGGGTCCGACCTGCTCCCGCCCGCGTCTGGTGAGTTCCGCGTACCCGCGAATGGACGCGAGCGGGGTCCTCAGCTCATGGCTGGCGTCGGCGACGAACTGCCGTACCCGCGTCTCGCTCTGCTGCCGGGCGTGCAGGGCGCCGTGCACATGGTCGAGCATCCGGTTGAGCGCGGCACCGACCTGGCCGACCTCGGTGTGCGGGTCGCACTCGGACTCGGGGACCCGCTCGCTGAGGTTCACCTCGCCGGTGTGCAGCGTGAGTTCGGAGACCCGGGTGGCGGTGGCGGCGACCTTGCGCAGGGGGCGGGTGGCGACGCCGACGATGACGGTGCCGGCGAGGGTGGCGGCGATGAGACCGGCGGCGGTGACACTGATCTCGACCAGGATCAGGGTGTCGATGTTGTCGTCGACGTCCTTCGTCGGCAGGGCGATGTAGTACGCGTCGCCGCTGTCCCGGCTCGACACGTACTTGACGAGGTAGTCCCCGAGTCCGGGGATCTCCACGCTGTGCGCCTTGTTGTCCTTGGCCACGGCGTTCAGCGCGGTCTTCTGCGCGGCGGTGAGGTCGTCGGCGCGCATCTGCTTGAACAGGCCGTAGTCGTCGTTCTGCTGCTGGGCCACGGCGGCGGAGGTGATCGAGCCGTTCTTCACGTACGCCGCGACCGTACGGGGCTGCGTCGGGCCCCTGGTGAGCAGGTTGTCGACCTTCTTGCTCGGTGTCGCGGCGTCCGACGCCGAGGGGTCCAGGCCCCCCGGGACCGCACCGGGCCGCGCGCCGGCCGGAGCCTGCATATGACCGAGCGCCCGCGCGGCGGTCTCGTTCACCTTGCCCTCGAGCTGCTGGTACAGATGCGAGCGCAGCGCCACCGTGGTGACGGTACCGATCACCGCACACACCACGGCGATCAGCACCACCGACGCGACGACGAGCCGGGTCCGCAGGGTGCGCGGCTGTCCCTTCCCTACTCTCGACTTCGCTCGAGCGGGGGGACCCCCACGTCGCTCCTGCCGCTTCCGTCGTTGCTGCGGAGCCGGCCGTCGCCGCCTGCTCATGACGCGGCGGGCTTGATCAGATAACCGGCCCCACGCCGGGTGTGGATCATCGGCTCACGCCCCGCGTCGATCTTCCGCCGCAGATAGGAGATGTACAGCTCGACGACATTGGCCTGCCCGCCGAAGTCGTACGACCACACCCGGTCCAGGATCTGCGCCTTGCTGAGCACGCGCCGCGGGTTGCGCATGAGGAAGCGCAGCAGCTCGAACTCGGTGGCGGTGAGATGGATGGACTCCCCGGCCCGCGACACCTCGTGACTGTCCTCGTCGAGCGTCAGGTCTCCGACCACGAGCACGGAGTCGGACCGCCGGTCGGCGGCCCCGGACCGGCGGATGAGCCCCCGCAGCCGCGCCACGACCTCCTCCAGGCTGAACGGCTTGGTGACGTAGTCGTCGCCGCCGGCGGTGAGCCCGGCGATACGGTCCTCCACCGCGTCCTTGGCGGTCAGGAAGAGGACGGGCACGTCCGGCAGCTCGCGCCGCAGCCGCCCGAGGACGGTCAGCCCGTCCATGTCGGGCAGCATCATGTCCAGCACGACGGCGTCGGGCCGGAACTCACGGGCGGTCTGGACGGCGCCCTGCCCGTCCCCCGCACTCCTGATCTGCCAGCCCTCGTAACGAAGAGCCATGCTCAGCAGTTCGGTGATCGACAACTCGTCGTCCACCACAAGCACTCGGACGGGGCTCCCGTCCGGCCTCAGCAGTTCGGTGCGCCCCTGGGGCGAGGTCGTGGTCATGGTGCACACCTTGTCCGGGTCCTCTGAGAAGAGGCTTTCCCCAGTCTGTGATTTCCCTGAGAAACACACAGGCACCTCTCAGGCAGCTCCTGGGAAGCGTTCATTCCCGCGCGAAGACGCGCGCGTGCTCGACCCTGGCGATGTGGATCACGTACCGCTCGTACCACCGCTCCCGGCCGCGGCGCTTGGCCGCGAGATGCTCGGGGTGCCGCCGCCACCGCTCGATCCCTTCGAGATCCTTGAAGTAGGCGACGGAGATCGCGAGTCCGCCGGGGGTACGGGCGGAGTCCTCGCCGAGGAAGCCGGGGACTTCACGGACGAGACGGGAGAGGTGCTCGGCGGTGCGGTCGTATCCGCCGGGGTCGTCGTCGGTGCGGAGTGAGGTGAAGATGGCGGCGTAGTAAGGGGGTTCGGGAAGGGGGGTGGGCTGTACAGCGGCATCCGTTTGATCGCTCATGACAACCACGGTCGGCCGTGGGCCCGTTCGGCGTCCATGGCCCTTGCCGAAAGGGATCCATACGGGATCCGAGTCTTTGCCTTCGCCTCAGAACAACCCCTCCTGCGGTTGTGTGAACTCCCGCAGCGGAAAGGTGAGTCCGGCGGACCACGAAGCGGCCGGCGACACCAGCTCCCAGCCCGTCATCAACCGTGTGTCGAGCACGACCACGCCGCGCTCACCGACCGCCAGATGAAGATCGGGCCCGGCGGCCGCGACCAGCTCACCGCCGACCCCGCCGCCGGGGACGAGTTCCACCACTTCCCCGAACGCGGAAGCGGCACCGGCAAGCCCGAACACCCCCATGTGATCGGTCACTTCACAGGGCTCCGGCCGCAGGGACTCGGGCCATCCGCTGAGGGACTCGGCCCGCGCATGCAGCTCCCGCACCTGCGCCGCACGTTCCTCCTCGGTCCCCGGCAACGCCGACCGCACCGCGCGCTTCTCGGCGTACGGAATCCGGTCCGGCACCTGGAGCGCGGCCCGCAGCAGCTCCTCGGTGCGTCGGGCGGCCATCAGCGGGCCGGCGCCGAGCCAGCTGAAACAGACGGCGCCCTGCTCCAGCAGCCGGGCCGAGCCCCGCTCGGCCGCGGTGATCCCGACTTTCACCATCCCGGGCCCGAACCACGCCAGATACACCCGGTACGGCCGTGGGTCGTCGGCGATCGTGTCGGCGGCCACGGAGTGCGCCCGGTCCAGCCTCGCGCAGTCCTCGCACCGGGCGCCGGTGCTCCGCGCCGGCACGACCGCCCCTACCGGACAGGCGTGGCCGCGGGCGCCCACACAGTGCCGGGCGCTCCTCTCCGGCACGGCGAAGGCGACCCGTTTCCCCCACGGCAGCACACTGCGCCGCCCGCCGTCCCACACCAGCACGGGACCATCGGGCGACCAGCGCAGTCCGGTGCACTTCCATACGTGTGCCATCACTCGTCAGGGTATGGGTCGGGTCTGACAACGGGTTCCGGGCGGCGGAGGGGCGTAGGGTGAGCGAAGGCCCGAAGCCGCAACCTCTTTTTGCGACTTCGGGCCTGTCTGCGTGCGCTACGACCGGCACTCTGCGGCAGGACGTACACAGGGGTTCCTTCCCCCGCCAGCCCCACCTGCCTCACGCGCCCCCGCTTGATCAGCATGCGCAGGCACTCATGGACCCGGTCGAGCGTGAGCCCCGTGCGCTCCGCGACCTCCTCCAGCCGGCAGTCACCGGCTCACGCACCAGCGCCGGGGCGAGGTGGGCGGCGACGGCGTGCACGTCCTCGGTGACGACCAGGTTCTTCGCCCGCCAGGTGGTGAGGAGCTGCTGGGGGGTCGTGGCGGGCGGGGGCGGTACCGGGGCGGAGGGCCGCATACGGTCGGCGATGAGGTCGAGGGTGTCGGAGATACGACCGAGCACATGATGCACACCGCCGACGCGGTCACTGAGGACGGCGAGGTGGTCGTTGGCACGGCCCAGATGCTCGTTGGTGCGGCGCATCTGCTCGATCCGCTCGACCTGCGCGACGGCCAGAGCCTCGTCCACCCTGATGTTCCGTTCCTCCAGTCGGACGATCGCGTCGGCGACCTGCCCGGGCATGAGGTAGGCGGTGCCACCGCGCGGAGCGGGTTGCACGGGGCGGGGTCGAGGGAGTAGGAGCCGTCGCGCTGGACGGCGACGTCCACCGCCGAGACCCAGTGCTCCCCCTCCGGCGTGGTCAGCCTCCGCACCCGTGCCCCGTGGCCGCGAAGACAAAGTCGTTGACGTCGATTGCGTCCTGCCTACGTCCCGTCGACTGCTCCGACGGGGTCTCGTTCTGCTCGTACATCGAGCATCACCTCCACCCCGGAAGCTAGGCACGGCGATCATCAACTGCCGTTCGTCGAAAGCACCTTCACTCGATAGGTGACACAGGTATCGATTCCGCAGCCGTCGGCCGCCCTGCCGCCCCAGCCACCACAGCCCACCGCCCCCGCCCAGCCAGCCGGCAGCTGACGCACCCGGGGTGCCCCTCCTGGGCCTGCGCGTCCCGGACCCGCATCCCCCACTCCCCGCGTGGCCGCACCCCCGGCGGCTTGCCCCAGCCGGCCAGATGCAGGACCCATGTCACCAGAACGCTCACGGCCACGCCGGCGAGCCCGCCCGCGACCAGCGGCAGCGAGGCCGTACACATTCCCAGCCCCACCACACCGCTTCCCAGCGTCGCGATGCCGAAGCCGGTCCAGCCGGCGACCGTGTGACCCTCGTCGTACAGACTCATACAGCACCTCCGGGAACGAGAAGACAGATTCCCTCACGAGCTAAGAAGTCTCCTCAACCGAATATCTCACGAGCTAAGGGATTTCGAAAGATGCAGGGCACGCCGCGACCACCCGCCACTCCGGCCCAGGCGCTGTCGGCGATGGACCACCTCATCGCCGCCCACCTGATCGGACAGCAGGAACTGGCCCGGCGGCTGGGCCTGAACGTCACGGACCTGACCTGCTTCGCCTTCGTCCTGGAGGCGGGCGACGACCTGCTGACGGCCGGCGACCTCGCCGCCCGCGCCCACGTGACCACCGGCGCGGTGACCGGCATCCTCAACCGCCTCGAACGCGCCGGCTACGTCACCCGCCGCCCCGACCCCACGGACCGCCGCCGGGTCCGCGTGGCCGCCGTACCGGATGCCGTCACCCGCGTGGAGGCGGTGTACGCGGGCCACTACAAGCGCCTGACGGACCTGTTCTCCGACTACTCCCCGGAGGAACTGGCGATCATCCACGACTGGTTCACCCGGGCCACCACCCTGGCGCACGAATACCTGGAGAAGCTGAACCGGAACGACCCGGACGAGGAGTGCTGACGCCGCTCGCTGCCCGGGCCCCGGACTCTCCCGGGGCCCACGTCGATCTGCCGCACACGACAAAACGCCAGAGGCCCCGGATCTCTCCGGGGCCTCTGGTCTCTGTGCACTCGGCAGGATTCGAACCTGCAACCTTCTGATCCGTAGTCAGATGCTCTATCCGTTAAGCTACGAGTGCTTGTTCTTTTGTTCTTGCTCTCTCCGTTTCGGCCCTTTCGGCCCGTCCCGGCGACAGGAAGAACATTACATGACTGCCGCCGACATGTGAAATCCGTTGGGCATACCCCTTGTGACCTGCGGAAATACCCCTGGGCGGGCAGAGGGGTGACGTGGGGCGGGAACACCGAAGCCCCGGTCCTGTGGGACCGGGGCTTCGGGATCGGTGCGGAGGCGGAGGGATTTGAACCCTCGATGGGCTTTAAGGCCCAAACCGCATTAGCAGTGCGGCGCCATAGACCGGACTAGGCGACGCCTCCAGCACAACCGCTCACGCGAGCGCGCGAGTGGTGCGTGCAGATGATGACACAGCCGAGCGGCTCGTCACCAATCGGCTCCCACGGTACTAGGCAGTCGGGTCGCAGGGCAAAGGGCTTCCGTCCGGCGCGGCGGCGCGGACGCAACGTCCGGGGGGCCGGCGCGTTGAGCAGGGCATGGTTTCTCTTCTTCAGCCGGGTCGGCAGCGGGGTCAGGGGCGCAGAGCCCTTCAGCGGGGGCGTGTACATGGCGGTGGCGCCTCCCTCCTCGCCGACGTGTCCGCCCTGGTCGCCCTGTCCGCGGTGCCCGCCGTCGCCGCGCCCGTCCTGCCGCCGCCCGTGCGGCCCGAGGACCGGGCCGGTGATCACCTCACGGTCGTCGTGCAGCACGCCGGGTCCGGGCAGGACGGGACGTACGAGCTGTTCTGTCATCCGGTCGGCGGGAGCCACCCGGACGCGGCGGGGGCCTGCCAGGCGCTGGAAGAGCACACGCAGTGGGAGCGGGACCTCTTCGCCCCGGTGGCGCCCGGCACCATCTGCACCATGCTCTACGGCGGACCGGCCACCGCCCGGGTGACCGGCACCTGGGCCGGACACAGCGTCGCCGCCGCCTACGACCGCAGCAACGGATGCGAGATCGAGCGGTGGGACCGGATGGTGCCGCTGCTGCCGAGGTTGGGCTCGGCGGCGCGAGGCCGTGGGCCCGTCAGCCCGTAGCCCCGCCGCCCCGCCCCCACCGGCCACACCCAAGCGACTCACGGGCTCCCCCCAACGAAATCACCGGTCCCGTAAAGGTCCCGCGAAGGTCTCGCGGAGTCGGAGAGCGTGGTCGGGCCGTGGTCGGCGGGTGGTGGCCCGGTTCGGTTTCACTGTGACGTGGGACCTCACTCTCATCCGGCGTCGCGAGCGCAACGTGTGCCCTTAGACTCCCTCGCGTGACACGTCGCGGGCCGGTTGGCAAGATGGCCCGAGCGGTCGGCAAGATGCGGTAACAGGGAGGAAGGCGTCTCGTGAGCAGCAGGCCATCCCGAGGCGCTGCTCGCCTCGCAGCCATACTCGACGCGCTGCCGGACGCGTTGGTCCTGGTCAACGCCAACGGAACCGTCGTCAACGCCAACACCATCGCGCTCGAGGCGTTCGAGGCGCCGGGTACGGCTCTCGTGGGGCGTGGGCTGCTCGATCTGCTGCCCGAATTCGACTCGCGGCTGATCCCCGGGTCCATGCGGCGGCCCGATCACATGGATCCGCACGGGCGGACCAAGCCCGCGCGGATGGTCGCGCGGCGGACCGACGGGTCCGAGTTCCCCGTCGAGGTCACGAGCGCGAATCTGGAGAACGGGCAGCAGGCGTACGACGGTTACGGCTATACGGGTGACGAGCTGCTGATGATCGTCGTCCGGGACCTGTCCGGGACCGTCGACACCGAGGCGGAGCTGGCACGCTCGCAGCGGCAGACCGAGATGATTCTGCGGGCCGCCTCGGAAGGTGTGGTGGGCACGGACACCGACGGGCGGATCGTGCTCGTCAACCCGGCCGCCGCCCAGATACTGGGTTACCGGGCCGGGGAGCTCGGCGGCAAGGAGCTGCACACGCTGGTGCTGCACTCGCGCGCCGACGGGTCGCCGTTCCCGTACGAGGAGTCGCCGCTCGCCGACACCCTGCGCTCCGGGCGCAAGCACCGGGTGCGCGGGCAGGTGCTGTGGTCCAAGGGGGACGAGAAGGTCTCGGTCGATCTGACCACCGCGCCCGTGCGCGACGGGGACCAGCTCGTCGGTGCCGTGATGACCTTCACCGACCGGCGGCCCTACGAGGACCTCGCCGAGGAGAAGGCCGCGCTGGAGAAGGCGCACGCCGAGGAGGTCGAGCGGCTCTCCGAGGAGCACGCCTCCGACCTGACCGCGCTGCGCCAGCAGCATGTGACCGAGGTCGAGGAGCTGCGCGAGAAGCACGCCGAGGAGGTCGCGGCCGGCGAGGAGCGGTACGCCGCGCTCGCCGAGCGGGAGAAGGACCGGTACGAGGCCCTCACCGGGCGGCACGAGCAGTTGCTGACCCTGCTCGGGCAGTCGCTGCGCGGACCGCTGGACGAGCTGCGGCGCGAGCTGGCGGCACTGGCCGCCGACGACGCCGGACAGCTGTGGCCCGAGGCCAACCAGGTGCTGCATCACCTTTCGGCCGGATATTCACGCATCACCACGCTCATCGACAACGTCCTCGGGTACCAGCGCCTGGACGCGGGCACCGAGGACATCACCCGTACGAAGGTGCTGCTGGACGCCGTCGTCGCCGCCGGTGTGGACGGGGCCGTCGAGCTGATCGGGCCGGGGCGGGTGCAGTTCGCCGTGCACGCGCCCCCCATCGAGGCCGAGGTCGACCCGCAGCGGCTCGCCACCGCGCTGGCTCATCTGGTGGCGGATGTCGCCGGTGTCGACGCGACCGGCAACTCGCCCGTCTCCGCGGGCGGTTACCTGGACAACACCGTCGTGGTCGCGGCCGCGCAGCGCGGTGAGGTCGCGCGGATCGAGGTGCGCGGGCCGTACGCCGGGGGAGACGCGGTGCACGAGCCGATCGTGCGCGGGATCGTACGGGCCCACGGCGGCGTGCTGCAGACGCACGAGGTGCCGGGCATGAGCGGCAGCGCGTATGTGCTGGAGGTGCCGCTCGGCGGTGGCGCCGGGACGGTCGACGGCGCGGGGCGGGTGCCCGCCGCCGCGCTTCCGCCCGCCGCGCCGGATGCGGGCGGGCAGGTCGCCGGCGCCGGTGTGGTGGCCGTGGCCGAGAACGGTGCCGCCGAGCAGGCCACCGGTGGCGGACGGCGGCGGGCCCGGCGGTCCTCCACCGACGCCTTCCTGGAGAGTGACGTTCCCGGTGCCGGCCAGACCAGGGAGACCGACGCGCCCACGCCGACCGGGCGCCGCCGCAGGCGCGCCGCGGCGCCCGCCGACGAGACGGGCGCGGTCCCGGCCGAGGGCGCGGAGACCGCCTCCGGGGGTACCGGACGACGCCGTGGCCGGCCCGCCGAGGGCGGCACGGGTGTGAACGAGGGTGTGAGCGAGGGTGCGGTGGTGACCGCGGCCGAGCATGGCTCGGGGGCCGCCGCCTCCGGTAACGGACTCGGCCCGACCGTTCCGCCGCAGGGCGTGCCCGCGCCCACGGGCCGGCGCGCCCGCTCCGACTCCGGGGCCCCGCAGGCCGCCCTGCCGCCCGCGCCCGCACTGCCGGCGGCGGGCAGCGCGCCGATGCCGGGTGCGCAGGCCGTTCCGGGTGCGGATGTCGTTCCGGCCGACGGTGGGCAGCCCACCGGGCGGCGCCGGCGTGCGCTGGCCGCCGCGGCGGAGCGTGCCGCCGCGGCGGAGGCGGGCGGTGCGCGTACGGTCTTCGCCCTGCCGCCGGCCGAGGCCGACCGCTCACCGCAGTCCCCGGACTCGGCGAGCGGAGTGGGCACGGTTCCGGCGGCCGGTGGCGTCCCGGGTGCCGGTGTGCCGGTGGGGCCGGGGGGCGCTGTGCCCGTCGGTCCGGGTGTCGGACAGGTTGCCGGTCCCCTTCCGGTTCCTCCTCAGGCCTCCGGTCCGCTGCAGGTGCCCGCTCAGCTGCCGCCGGCCGCCGCGGGGGTACCGGGTGACGCCGGCCGGCACGACGCCGTACCGCTCGACCAGTCCGCCGACCACACCCCGCCGCAGCCGCATCCGACCAGCGCACCGACCGGGCGGCGCCGCCGGGCCGTGGCCCAGCCGACGCATCCCGCGCAGCCGGCCCCGGCACCGGCATCGACGCCCGCGACCCCGGCCACCGCGGGCCAGACCGCTCCGGCGCAGGGCGTTCCCGGGCAGGCCGCACCGAGCGTGCCGGGTCAGGTGACTCCCCCTCAGGGGGTTCCGGTCGCTCCCGGGCAGGCCGGGCCGCACCCGGTGGGGACGCCGACTCCCGGTCAGGGCACGCCGGTTCACGGCATTCCGGCGCAGGGAACGGCCGGGCAGAACATCCCCGGCCAGGTCCCTCCCGCGCAGACGCCCGCTGCGGTACCCGGCGCCCCGGCCGGTGTCGCCGCGCCCGGTCAGCAGGCGCCCGTACCGCACCCCGCCGCGCCCGCGCACGACACCGTCGGCCGGCCGGTTCCGGCGGCCCCGGGGCAGGCGGTCCCGGCCCAGCAGCCCACCGCGGCGGCAACGCCCGCCACGCCGCCCGGTGGCACGCCGAGCGCCCAGCCGCTGCCCGCGGAGGCCGGTGCCGTGCAGGCGCCCAGCCTGCCCCAGCAGTGGCCCGGCGCCGGTGACACCTCCGGCGCGGGCACGCCCGTACCGCAGACCGGCACGCCCGCCCCCGGCACCGCGCTGCCCGCGACACACACCGGAGTCCAGGTGCCGCGGGCCGCTCAGCCGTTGCCCGCCGAGAGTGCCGCGGCCGACCCGAACTCGACGCAGGGACGGGCGATCAGCGTGCGCACGCTCGGGCAGGGCGTGCCGTTCTCGCGGCAGGCCGCTCAGGTGCAGCAGCCGACGGCGACCCCGCCGCCGCACGCGCCGGGCGGTTCCGGCCGCAGGCGCAAGCTGGGCACGCCTCCGGACCCGGCCAAGCGTCCGGAGCAGCAGCCGGAGCAGGCGGCCCGGCCGCATCCGGCGGCCGACCAGCCGACGACGGCGCATCCGTCCCTGGCCGGGCAGGCCCGGCTCGCCCCGGGCACCGAGGGCGCCGGACGGTCGTACGCCATAGGCGCACCGGACGCCGACGCCGCCGAAGGCCCCGAGCCGCTGGACGGCCCCGGGGGTGCCATCGAGATCTCGGACACCCCGCGTCCGCAGCCGCTCGACGACGAGCTGCCGCCGGAGCCGCTGGACAACCCGCGCCGGCTGCTGGTCTGGCCCGCGCCCGACGCGACGACCCAGCAGGCGCTGAGCGACCGTGGCTACCGGCCGGTGATCGTGCACTCCCGTGAGGAGGTCGACGCGCAGATCGCGGCGTTCCCGGCCGCGCTGTTCGTGGATCCGCTGACCGGGCCCATCACACGTACGGCCCTGCAGTCGCTGCGGCAGGCAGCGGTCGCGGCCGAGGTGCCGGTGCTGGTGACGGCCGGGCTCGGGCAGGCGACGCGCGAGGCGGCGTACGGCGCCGATCCCGCCGTTCTGCTGAAGGCGCTTGCGCCGCGGGACAGCGAGCAGCATCCGCCGCGGGTACTGCTCATCGAACAGCACGCGGAGATCGCGCTGGCGCTGACGGCGACGCTGGAGCGGCGCGGGATGCAGGTGGCGCGGGCCGCGGGCGACGGCGACGCGGTGACGCTGGCGGGGCAGTTCCGGCCGAACCTCGTGGTGATGGACCTGATGCAGGTGCAGCAACGGCAGGCCGGGGTCACCGGGATCATCGACTGGCTGCGCGCGAACGGGCAGCTCAACCGCACCCCGCTGGTCGTGTACACCGCGGCCGTCGACCAGGCCGAGCTGCCCCGGCTGGCCTCGGGCGAGACGGTTCTGTTCCTCGCGGAGCGGTCCACGAGCACCGACGTCCAGAGCCGGATCGTGGACCTGCTGGCCCGGATCGGCACCAACTAGCTCACGCGCCTCCCGGACCTCGTACGACGCGCCTGGGACGACCACTCCTTCGGGCAGGTGCTCGACGGCTGACGCCGGACGCGCGCCGGGCGGCGAGACCCGCTGCCCGGCGCGCCCCGCGGTGTCACAGGCGGGTGACGTCCAGCTCCCCGTCCGCGTACCGCCTGCGCAGCACCTTCTTGTCGAACTTGCCCACGCTCGTCTTCGGCACCGACTCGACGATCGTCCAGCGCTCGGGCAGCTGCCACCTGGCGATGCGCCCCTCCTCGGCGAGGAAGACGCGCAGGGTCTCGAAGTCGGCGGTGGCGCCCTCCCTCAGGACGACCGTGGCCAGCGGGCGCTCGCCCCACTTCTCGTCGGGTACGGCGACCACCGCGGCCTCGGCGACGTCCGGGTGGGACATCAGCGCGTTCTCCAGCTCCACCGAGGAGATCCACTCGCCGCCGGACTTGATGACGTCCTTGGCGCGGTCGGTGAGGGTGAGATAACCGTCGGGGGAGATGGTCCCGACGTCACCCGTCTTCAGCCAGCCGTCCTCGCTGAACTTGTCGGCGGGGCGGAGGGGTTCGGCGTCGGGGCCGTTGTAGTAGGCGCCGGCGATCCAGGGGCCGTGCACCTCCAGCTCGCCCGCCGACTCGCCGTCCCAGGGGAGGCGTTCGCCGCCGGGGCCGGTGAGCCGGGCCTCGACGCCGGCCGGGAACCGGCCCTGGGTGAGGCGGTAGGCGAACTCCTCCTCGCTGCCGACGGCGTGGGCCGGGGGACGGGCGACCGTGCCGAGCGGGGACGTCTCCGTCATGCCCCAGGCGTGGCAGACGCGCATGCCGAGCCGGTCGAAGGCCTCCATCAGGGAGGGCGGGCAGGCGGAGCCGCCGATGGTGACCTGGGTGAGGGAGGAGACGTCGCGGGGCTTGTTGTGCAGCTCGGCGAGCAGGCCCTGCCAGATGGTCGGGACGGCCGCGGCGTGGGTCGGCTTCTCGCGCTCGATCATCTCGGCGAGCGGCGCGGGCTGGAGGAAGCGGTCCGGCATCAGCATGTTGACGCCGGTCATGAAGGTGGCGTGCGGCAGGCCCCAGGCGTTGACGTGGAACTGGGGGACGACGACCAGAGAGGTGTCCTGGTCGGTCAGGCCCATCGACTGGGTCATGTTGACCTGCATGGAGTGCAGGTAGATCGAACGATGGCTGTACACCACGCCCTTGGGGTCGCCGGTCGTGCCGGAGGTGTAGCACATGGCGGCGGCCTGGCGTTCGTCCAGCTCCGGCCAGTCGAACGTGGTCGGCCGGTCCGCGATCAGCTCCTCGTACTCGTGGATCCGGACGTGCGTGCCCTGGAGCGGCGAGCGGTCACCGGGGCCGGAGACGACGATGTGCTCGACCGTCGGCAGCTTGGGCAGCAGCGGGGCGAGCAGCGGGATGAGCGAGCCGTTGACGATGACGACCTTGTCGGCCGCGTGGTTGACGATCCACACCAACTGCTCGGCGGGCAGCCGCAGATTGAGCGTGTGCAGCACCGCGCCCATGGACGGGATCGCGAAGTAGGCCTCCACGTGCTCCGCGTTGTTCCACATCAGGGTGGCCACCCGGTCATCGCCCCGGACGCCGAGTTCGTCGCGCAGGGCGTTCGCCAGCTGCACCGCGCGCACCCCGGCCTCGGCGAAACTGCGCCGCTGCGGCTCGGCTTCCCCGGTCCAGGTGATGATCTGGGATCGCCCGTGCACCAGCGTCCCGTGCGTCAGGATGCGGGTGACGGTCAGCGGTACGTCCTGCATGGTGCTCAGCACGGAGTCCTCCCGGGGCGGCATTGCCTACGCGGTGGTAGAGGTTGCGCTGATTCTGCGCACATACCGCGCGGTATGTCACTAGGGAGGGGAGAACAATCAGCTCGTCCCGCGTTCGCGGACGAGACCGCTCAGGTCGAAGCGGGCGGGGGCCGCGGGTGCAATCCCCCCGGGCACTGCCTGCGACACCGGGCCACTAGCGAACCAAGCCCAACTCGGGGTCCTCACGCAGCTTGCCGAGCGCACGCGACACCGCCGACTTCACCGTGCCCACCGACACCCCGAGCACCTCGGCGGTCTGGGCCTCGCTGAGGTCCTCGTAGTAGCGCAGGACGACCATCGCCCGCTGCCGCGCCGGCAGCCTCGTGATCGCCCGCCACATCGCGTCGTGCAAGGCCTGCCGTTCGGCCGGGTCGTCGTCGCCCGGTACGGGCTCCGGCTCGGGCAGTTCGTCACAGGTGAACTCGTCCACCCGGCGCTTGCGCCACTGCGAGGTACGGGTGTTCAGCAGCGCACGACGCACATAGCCGTCGAGCGCCCGCTGGTCCTCGATCCGCTCCCAGGCCACGTAGGTCTTGGCGAGCGCGGTCTGCAGCAGGTCCTCGGCGTCGCTCAGGTTCGCGGTGAGCGAGCGCGCGGTGCGCAGCAGGACCGGCTGACGAGCCCGCACATACGACGCGAACGTCGGATACGTCGGAGTCTCCCCGCTCGGCCGGAGCCGGGGGTGCGGGAGGGTCTGCCGCCTTGGTGCGGCGGCGGCCGAGGCGCTGGTGCAGACGGGTGTGGTCATGGCTCCACGCTAGGAGCGGACCGACCTCCGGCGGATCGCCCCCAGGTCCCGAAGCGGCGTCCCCCTCAGGTTGTAGGGGTGGGGCCGGCTCCACCTCCTGAAGGTGGACGGCGGGTGCACCCCGTATGCGGGTACGACCCTGACTCCACCCCCGATCCGACCTGGCTCCGCCCGCCGGTCGACCCCTCGGGCGGTGCGGGTCCGGCCCGGTCACAGGGTGGGGTTCAGCCCTGCCGGTCAGCGGCTCGAGGGGAGCCGGGCTGTGACTTCGGGGACGGGAAGGCGGCCCGGTGGTCAGGCGTCTGCCGTCAGGACCAGTCCCGAGGTCGGTACCCCGGTGCCGGCCGTCACCAGGGACCGGGTCGTGCCCGGTATCTGGTTCACCGCCGTGCCCCGCAGCTGGCGCACCGCCTCCGCTATCCCGTTCATCCCGTGCAGATAGGCCTCCCCGAGCTGGCCCCCGTGTGTGTTGAGCGGCAGCCGCTGCTCGGCCACGAAGTCCGCCGCCTCCCCCTTCCCGCAGAACCCGAACTCCTCCAGCTGCATCAGCACGAACGGTGTGAAGTGGTCGTAGAGGATTGCCACATCGATATCGGCCGGGCCGAGTCCGGACGACCTCCACAGCCGGCGGGCCACCGCGCCCATCTCCGGAAGGCCGGTCAGATCGTCCCGGTAGAAGCTGGTCATCTGCTCCTGCGCCCGGCCGGCGCCCTGGGCGGCCGCCGCGATCACCGCCGGGGGATGCGGCAGGTCACGGGCCCGCTCCACCGAGGTGACGACGATCGCCTGACCGCCGTCGGTCTCCTGACAGCAGTCCAGCAGCCGCAGCGGCTCCACGATCCAGCGGGAAGCCGCGTGTTCCGCGAGCGTGATGGGGCGGCCGTGGAAGTACGCCGCCGGGTTCGTCGCCGCGTACTTGCGGTCCACCACGGCCACATGCCCGAACACCTCCGGCGTCAGCCCGTACGCGTGGAGATACCGCTGAGCCGCCATCGCCACCCAGGAGGCCGGCGTGAGCAGCCCGAACGGCAGCACCCAGCCGAGCGCGGCGCCCTCCGCCGACGGCTCCCGGTGCTGCACGCCGGCACCGAACCTGCGGCCCGAGCGCTCGTTGAAGGCGCGGTAGCAGACCACGACGTCCGCCACGCCCGTCGCCACCGCGAGCGCCGCCTGGAGCACGGTCGCGCAGGCCGCACCGCCGCCGTAGTGCACCCGGGAGAAGAAGGACAGCTCACCCATCCCACAGGCCTGGGCCACCGTGATCTCCGGGTTGGTGTCCATCGTGAACGTCACCATCCCGTCCACGTCCGCCGGCGTCAGCCCCGCGTCGTCCAGCGCGGCCCGCACCGCCTCCACGGCCAGCCGCAGCTCGCTGCGCCCGGAGTCCTTGGAGAACTCGGTGGCCCCGATCCCCGCGATCGCGGCACGGCCGGCCAGGGTGTCGCGGGCATGGAGACTCATGAGCGGTCCTCCGGGTCCGGGGCCGTGGAGGAGGCCGAGGCCCGCATCGCCGCCGGGGTCTGCGCCGGTGCCGGGCCAGACGGAGCCGGGTTCGTCGGGACCGTGACCGTCACCGTGCCCGTCACATGTCTGCCGAGGGCGTTGGCACCGACGACCCGTACGGTGGCGGTGTCGCCGTCGACAGCCTCGATCGTGCCCGTCAACACCATCGTGTCACCTGGATAGTTGGGTGCCCCGAGCCTGATGGCGACCTTGCGGAGCATCGCCGTCGGGCCGAAGTGGTCCGTGATGTATCTGCCGACCAGGCCGTTCGTCGTCAGGATGTTCATGAAGACGTCCGGTGAGCCCTTCTGCCTGGCCGACTCTGCGTCGTGGTGCACGTCCTGGTAGTCCCGCGACGCGATCGCCCCCGCCACGATCAGCGTCCGCGTGACCGGGATCTCCAGCGGGGGCAGCTCGGCGCCCGCCGTCAGTGCCGTCGTCGGCGTGGTCCTCATGGCTCATCCCCACTCGCGATCAACTCCCCCAGCTCCTCAAGTGCTTCGGCCCCACATCCCAGGTAGGCGTCCAGCTGCCTGCCCCACAGGAAGTGCCGGTGCACCGGATGGTCGAGGTCGGCTCCCGCCCCGCCGTGCAGATGCTGGCCGGTGTGCACCACCCGTTGCCCCGCCTCGGAGGCCCACCAGGCGGCGGTCAGCGCATGGGAGGCGTACGGCAGCCCCGCGTCCCGCCGCCAGGCGGCCTCGTAGGCGGTCACCCGTATCGCCTCGGTATCCATATGGGCGTCGGCCGCGCGGAGTTGAACCGCCTGCCGGGTGGCGAGCGGGCGCCCGAACTGCTCCCTGCCCGTGACGTGCGCCACGGCCCGCGCCAGGGAGCCCGCGCACACCCCGGCCTGGAGCCCGGCAAAGGCCGTGCGGGCGGTGGCGAGGACATCGGCGTAGGCGTCCGGGCCGCCCAGCGGCTCGGCCGGTGCCCGGTCGAGGGTGAGGCGGGCCGCCGCCCAGGGAGCCGTCAGCTCCACCGGGGTGATCTCGGCACCCCGGCCGAGCGGGGCCAGCCACAGCCGGCGGTCGGTGTCGGCGACCAGGACATGGGTGGCGTCCCGGAGCCAGGGCACCACGGGGACGGTGCCGGTCAGCTCCCCCGGCGCCGAGGCGGCAGGCGCGGCGCCCTTCACAGCCGAGGCAGACACGGAATCGCTCGCCGTCGAGGCTCGTACGGCATGCTGCGTCGGGAACGCCCCGGTCACCACCGCCGAGCCGTCCTCCAGGGCCGGGAGAAGGCGGTCCCGTTGCTCTGGGCTGCCGTAGGCGGCGACCGCCAGGACGCCGTACACACAGCTCGCCGCATAGGGCACCTGGGCCGTCGCACGCCCCTGTTCCTCCAGGAGCAGGACCAGGCCGAGCAGGCCCAGGTCCGCCACGGCACCGACCAGGCCGGCCGTGCAGAGGGACTTCCACAGTGCGGGGTCGCTGCCGGTGCCGGCGGCTTTGAGGCGCTCGTGGGTGGAGAGGTCGCCGAAGATCCGCACGGCCAGGTCACGGGCCTCGGTCTGGGCCTCGGTGGGCGTGAAGTCCATGTCAGGCCTCCCCCTCGCCCTCGACGACCCGGAAGGCCGGCAGGACCAGCGCGCCCTCCGCGTCCTCGTAGGTCCGGAACACCACGCGGACCGGCAGGCCGATGCGCACCTTGTCGTACGGCACCCCGATCACATTGCTCACCAACCGCACGCCCTCGGCGAGTTCGATCAGACCGACCGCATAGGGAGGCTCGAAGGCCGGGAAGGGCGGGTGGTGCATCACCACGTACGAGTGGACCGTCCCCTCGCCGCTCGCCTCGAACGTGTCCCAGTCCAAGCAGCCGCACGCGTTGCAGCCCGGCAGCCAGGGGTGCCGTAGGGTGCCGCAGTCCGTGCAGCGCTGGATGAGGAGCTTGTGCTCGGCCACGCCCTGCCAGAAGCCGGCGTTGTCCCGGTTGACCACCGGGCGGGGGCGCGGAGCCGGGGGTTTCCGGCGGGCCGGGGCGTACTTGAGGATGCGGAAGCGGTGCGTGCCCACGAGGTCGCCGTCGACGCGGACGTCCGTGCGGGTCGTCACGAAGTACCCCGTGCCCAGCTTCGTCGTCTTGCGGTCGGAGACCGACTCGATCAGCGAGTCGAACGTGACCCGGTCACCCGGGCGCAGGGGCCGTGGATACTCCTGCTCGCAGTCGGTGGCCACCACGGCCGTACAGCCCGAGGCGTCGAGGAGGGACAGCAGCTCGTCGTAGGCACCCGTGCGGCCCGCGTGTCCGGACAGGCCGCCCATCGTCCAGGCCTGGAGCATGGTGGGCGGGGCGATGGCGTCCGGGCCCGAGTAGGCCGGGTTGGTGTCGCCCATGGCCTCGCACCAGTGCCGGATCATCGGCGCGTTCACCGGGTCCTTGCCCATCCCGGCGACGGCGGCCGGCCGCCCCTCGTACGCCTTGAGCCGCACGCCGAGTTCGTCGAGATCCGCGCCTGCCGCATGCCCGGCCCACGCCTCCACACCCTCCGTGGCCCGCCGCTCCATACCCTCCGTGGCCCACGACTCCATACCCACCGTGGCACGCGACTCCACACCCTCCGTGCTCACCGCCGCCCCCTCGTCATCCCGAGCCGCATCGTCGCGACGATCTCCCGCTGCACCTCGCTCACCCCGCCCCCGAACGTGTTGATCTGCGCCGCCCGGTTCAGCCGCTCCAGTTCGCCGGCGCCGAAAGCACCCGGTGACCCCGAACGGATCAGTCCCGCCAGCCCGTCCGTCCCGAGCACGTGCTGGCATATTCGATACACCGCGACCGCCGATTCGGTTCCCGCGAACTTCACGCCGCTCGCGTCGCCGGGAGCGAGCCGGCCGGCCGACACGTCCGCGACCAGACGCCAGTTGAGCAGGCGTGTCGCGGCCAGCCGGGCATGGGCCTCGGCCAGCTGTGACCGCACCCACGGCTCGTCGACACGACGCCGCCCGGTCACCGGATCGGGGGTACGGGCGGCGGTGAGCGCGGCGGCGAGGAAGTCCTCGGCCTGCATGCCGAGGGCGGCGAGCGCGACGCGCTCGTGGTTGAGCTGGCCGGTGATCAGCGACCAGCCCTCGTTCTCGGCGCCGACCAGGCTTTCGGCCGGGACGCGGACGCCGTCGTAGTAGGTGGCCGTCGTCGTCTGCCCGCCCACCGTCTCGATCGGCGTCCAGGAGAACCCCGGCGCGTCGGTCGGGACGAGGAGGACGGAGATGCCCCGGTGCTTGGGCGCCTTCGGGTCGGTGCGGCAGGCGAGCCAGATCCAGTCGGCGTGCTGGGCGCCCGAGGTGAAGATCTTCTGCCCGTCGATCCGCCAGCCCTCGCCCTCGCGCACGGCCCGGGTGCGCAGCGAGGCCAGGTCGGTACCGGCGGACGGCTCGGTGTAGCCGATCGCGAAGACGACCTCCCCGCTGAGGATGCGGGGCAGGAAGTAGGCCTTCTGCCGCTCGCTGCCGTACCTCATGAGGGTGGGGCCCACGGTGTTGAGCGTGACCATGGAGACGGGGGCGCCGGCCCGGTGCGCCTCGTCGAAGAACACGAACTGCTCGTCCGCGCCACGGCCCCGGCCGCCGTACTCGACCGGCCAGCCGAGGCCCAGCCAGCCGTCGGCGCCGATGCGGCGCAACAGGGCGCGGGCATCGGTGAAGTCGGCCGGTTCACGGTGGTCGCGGTGGTCCGGCAGCACCGCCTCGAAGTAGGCGCGGAGTTCGGCGCGCAGGCGTTGCTGCCGCTCGGTGGGGGCGAGGTGCACGGCGGGGGCCCTCCCGGCCTCGCGTACCTGTCAGGACAGTTTCTGACTCTCCGTCAGATAAAAGTAGGTGTCAAGGTCACGGTCGCGGCCATCGGCCCTCGAGGCCGGACCGCCGCGTCAACATCGGCCGGTGCGGCACCAGGTGCGGGAAAACGTCTGCGCGGCGGCACCGAAGTACCGCCGCGCAGACGTGTTACGACCCCGAAGCACACCCCACGAGACCCCTCACCGGGAGAGACCTCGCCCGAGGGTCACCACAGGCGGGTGAAGTGGATGGCCACGTTCTCGTTGCCCTGCTGGATGGCCGTCCAGGCAGAGCCGTTGACCTGGGCGGTGTTGCTCTGGTTCGAGGCACCGTTGCCGACAGCGTTCTGCTGCGTGGTGGACGAGTTGCCGTTGTTGTTGTGGCCGACTCCGCTGCCGATGATGCCCGCCACACCGGTGTTGGCGCTCGATCCGTTGTCCGCGAAGGAGCCGTTGCCGGCGGCCGCGACGCCACTGAAGAGGGCGGCTGCGAGCGGGAGCGCGGCGACGGCGGCGAGAACGCGGGCGGTACGGATGCTTGCCATGTTGTTCCTCCAGAACCGAGAACTCTGCGGCCCTAGGGCCGGAAGTACGTGAAGTACGGCTGTTGTCAGTGCGGTTGGCCGACCGCTCCGACTGTCGTGGACGACGTCGCGAGATCAGAGTTGCCCACCGAATCCCCTGCGAACCACCCCGGAAGATCCGATTCGCACGCAAGCGTGATGACAAGTCGATAAACCCTTATCGCCACCTTTCGTTACCTCACGCACTGAAAGGAACTAGGCGGCTCTTTCGCTCATCAGGCGCCACAAGGGGTGAATCGTTCCGCCACATATCCGGCCAATTTCCCGGCCCCCGGCGCGCCGCCACCACCCCCCTTCCCTTTTTCGAACATACGTACGAACATAGAGTCATGGCCTACACCGACCGGCAGGCCACGACGCTGGCCCTCGCACACGCCCTGTCAGCCGCCGAACGCGGACTGGCCGTCATCCCCCTGTCCCGGACGAAGCTCCCGGCCCTGCGCTCCCCCCACCGCGACGACCCCGACCCGGCCGGACCCCGCTGCCACGGCGAGTGCGGCCGTTTCGGCCACGGCGTGTACGACGCCTCGACCGACCCCGTCCGCATCCGCGAGCTGTTCGCCGCCGCGCCCTGGGCCACCGGCTACGGCATCGCCTGCGGGCTGCCGCCGTACCACCTGATCGGCGTCGACCTGGACACCAAGTCCGGCACGAACTCCTCGACCGCGCTGCGCGAACTGGCCCTGCGCCATCTGTTCACCATTCCGGAGACGGTCGTCGTCCGCACCCCGAGCGGCGGGCGCCACCTCTGGCTCACCGGCCCGCCGGACGTCGTCGTACCGAACTCCGCCGGGCGCCTCGCCCCCGGAATCGACATCCGCGGCGCCGGCGGCTACCTCGTGGGCCCCGGCTCCCGTACCGACCACGGCGTGTACACGACCGCCCCCGGCACCACGCACCTGGCCCCCGCCCCCTGTCCGCCGTCCCTGCTGCGCCTGCTGGTGCCACCACCCCGGCCCCCGCATCCGCACCCGAACCCTCCGGTCCCCGGCGACCACGGCCGCGGCCTGGTGCAGTTCGTCCTCTCCGCGCACGAGGGCCAGCGCAACACCCGCCTCTTCTGGGCGGCCTGCCGCGCCTACGAGAACGGCATCGGCGCCGCCCTGGCCGACCCCCTGACAGAGGCCGCCTGCAACACCGGCCTGTCCGAACGCGAGGCCCGTGCGACGATCGCCTCGGCGGCCCGGATGACGGGGCACCAGCCGTGACGGCGGGGAAGCCGACGGAGCACGTGAAAGGGGCGCCCCCTGAGGAGGCGCCCCTTTCCAACGTCCGCGGTGGGTGTGGGATTTGAACCCACGGTGACTCGCGCCACGACGGTTTTCAAGGCCGCCCAGCCGTCGCTCCTCAGACCATCCGTGACCTGCCCCTTCTGCCAATGCACCTGCATTGCAAGCGGCGCTCTGGCCAGAGGATGGCCACAGAGCAGCCTGAAGGTTTGCTCCTGTACCGCCGACCGTCCGCTTTTCAGGCGATCCTCGGCCCCACCGGGGTGGGGTACCGGCCGCGAGCGTGTTCTGCACGAGCTTCACCGCGTCGAACTCGTCCCGCGTGTCCTCGACCTGGGCGGCCCGTCCGGGCGGAGGCAGCCGCCGCCGCAGAGGCAGACTCCACGAGCGCGAGCTGACCCGTCCCGTCTCAAGTGGTGGATGGCGATTATCGAGGGGAGACCGACATTCGGTGCGGCCGTTCGGAGCGAGGCCACTGAAAGAGCCCTCTGCCCGCGGCCTTTCCGCGGGCAGAGGGCTCCTTCGTCAGGTGCGGTCGGCCGGTCAGCCGATGGTCGCGATGCCGTCGGTGGTGACGGTCGGGCGGCCCGACGTGCCGACCACGACGATCTTCAGGGTGTGTTTGGCGGAGCTGGACCAGGTCTTGGTCCAGATCGCCTGGCGGTAGAGGGTCGTGGACGACTTCAGGTCCACCGTGGTGACCTTGACGCCGTCGACGTAGACGTAGGCCTGGCCCGAGGTGGAGGCCCGCGAGACGATCCAGGCCACCGAGCGTCCGGTGAAGGTCCAGCTGATCGAGGCCCCGGCGGACGAGGAGCTGTAGGAGTAGCCGCCCAGGTAGCTGGTGCCGCTGCGGTGGGTCCAGGTGCCGGTCCGGGTGGTGGAGGTCTCCTGGATGATGTTCGGCGTCCGGTAGACGGAGGCGCCCGCGGTGTTGCCGGCCACGTCGTACGCCTTCAGGGCGAACAGGTCCGACGAGCCGGGCTTGGCGGTGGTGTTCCAGGACGTCACCGTCGGGCCGAAGGTGGCCGAGGACGGCGAGGTCGCCATGACCTTGGCGAGCGCCGCGTTGTCGGCGGCCTTCCAGGTCACCGTGACCGGGACCGCGGTGGAGTTCACCGTGCCGGTGCGTACCTTCACGCCGGCAGCGGTCGGGAAGGTGGGCGCGGTCGTGTCGCCGACCAGGGTGACCGAGCCGGACAGCGTGGTCGCCCCCCGGACGTGGGTGGCGCGCACCTGGACGGTGTGGCTGCCGGAGGCGACAGAGATCGAGGTGGAGCGGGCGGAGCCGGAGGTGTGTGCAATGGCCTTGCCGTCGACCAGGACGTCGAAGCCGGAGATCACCGCGGACGGCGTGGCGGTCGTCCAGCTCACCGTGGCCGCGCCCTTGGTGTAGTAGCTCGTCCCGGACTTGGTCGCCCCGCCGGACATCCCGGTGACGGAGACCGCGCCGACCGGGCCGGCCGCGTAGGAGCGGATCTTGCTCAGGGCGTTGTAGAGCTGGTTGCCGGGGCAGTCGGTGGCGAAGCCGTTACGGTGCCCGGAAATCACGTTGAAGCTGTAGTTGTTGCCCAGGGTGAAGCCGTAACTGTCGGAGGCGCCCTCGGGCAGCGACGCGGTACCGGTGCCCGGGTTCACGCCGGTCATGCCGAACTTCCAAGCCGCGATGCGGGCGATGGAGGCCAGCATCGCCTGGCTCGGCGCGGCCCCGGCGAAGGTGCTGGCCGTGGAGTCGCCGCCGCTGAGGTCGGTATAGGTGCCGATGGCGGCCACACCCATGCTGTTGGTGTTGAACCCGTAGGTCTGGGCGCCCACGACCGGCAGCGCCATCCCGCCGAAGCGGCCCTCGAAGATGGTGCCGCACTTGTCGACGAGGAAGTTGTAACCGAGGTCGCGCCAGCCCTGGTTGAGGTGCTCGGCGTAGATGCCGCGCACGATCGCCGGGGAGTCGGCGCAGGAGTAGTTGTTGGTGGTGTCCGTGTGGTGGACGAACATCACCTTCACCGCCGAGCCGTACAACGGGTAACCCGATTCCCGCGCACACTCGTCCGCACCCCAGCCGGCCCGGGTGACCACAGTGGGCGGCGCCACCGTCGAGGTGGTCGCGGCCGGCATCGGGTCCGGCGCGGTCGGCGACGCGGAGGGGCTGGCCGAGGAGGTCGAGCAGGACGGGTACGCCTGGGACAGCGACGGAAGCTGGCTGGGCCAGGACGTCGGGGACGCGCTCGGCGAGGCGGAGGCGGAGCCGGAGGCACTGAAGGACGGCGCGGCGGAGGCGGAGCCCGTGGCCGTCGTGGTGGCCGTGGGCGAGACGGAATCCGTCGCGGTCGGGGTGCCCGAAGCGCCGGTGCCTGCTGTGGCCGTCGCGGCGTCGGTCGGGGCGGCGCTGTCCGTCGGGGCGGCGCTGTCCGTCGGCGTGGCGGTGTCGGTGGCCGCCGGGGACGCCGTGTCGGTCGCCGCCGCGTCCATGGCGTAGCCCGCCAGGCCCATGCCGGAATCCTGCGTCCCGCCGGTGGCGGGCTTGCCCGGGTCGACCAGGTCCACCCGCAACCCAGCGGGCAGCGCGGTCGCCTTGCCCGCGCCGGTCGCGCGGACCTGGATGCCGTTCGACGGCCCCGACCACATCGGGGACATCCCGCCACGCACACCAGGACGGTTCAGCTCAGCGGCGTCGGGGAGGTCGTCCGGCTGCTGCATCTTCAGCCATGACGTCCAGTGACCGTTGGCAGCGGAACGGGTCCGCACCTCCACCGTGCCGCGCAGCTTGGCGTGCGCACCGTTCCAAGTGACGCCCACCATGCTGAACGCAGCTGTCGACTGGGCCCCTAGCGTCTTGAGCGACGCGCCGGCCCCGGTCAGGGCGAGCGAGTGGACATGCGTCTTGACCGGTCCCGACGCGGCCGACGCATGGCCGCCCGGTCCGGCCATCGCGACGGTCGCGACAGCCGCGCCGCCCCCAGCGATGACCGCCCCGAGCGCCACCCACGTACGCGTTTTCAGTCCGGCTCGACGACCGCGGCGAATCCTGTGTTCAGTTCTCATGCCCCGCCCTGAAGTCCCATCGTTGTCATTACTGACCTGGCAGGGCACAGCTGTCACAGGAGTACCCTGGAATAACAGCGCGGAAGAATGTGTAAGCGTCACACATCCCGAATCCGAGTGGGGAACAGACGCACGCCAACCATCTGGTAAGAGACATCGGCGCCGTGCTCCTCGACCAGGCGGTGGAAGATCCGCGTGACCGTGTGCCGCTGCCTGCACGGCGGAAATCGCGGGGAACCACGGTCAATCACGGGAAGTGGAGAAGCCGAGAGCCTCCGACCATTCTCTGCTGGTCAGAGGCTCTCAACGACTGCGGTGGGTGTGGGATTTGAACCCACGGTGACTCGCGCCACGACGGTTTTCAAGACCGTTCCCTTAGGCCGCTCGGGCAACCCACCTCGCTCCCGCCCACCTGGGGCGGAGCGGGTACAGCGTACCGGGATCGAACGTCCGGCGGGTGGTGCGGTCCGTAGCGGAACCAACCTTGGGAGCCGGTACGGAACCCAAGGTGGCCATGCGGTGACAGACGGCCACCCCCCGCGCCGGCGCACGTGGCCCGGCGCGGCAAGGGGCGCCCCTCTGCCGAGAAGCGCCCCCACGCGTGCGTGCAGTCGCCGGGCCTCAGTTGTCGCCGGCTCGGGAGCCCAGGGTCAGCTCGGTCGTGTGTTCCTGGCCGCCGCGCTTGTAAGTGATCGTGACCTTGTCGCCGGGCTTGTGGGTCCAGATGTCGCCGATCAGGGTCGGGCCGCTGTCGATCACCATGTCGTCCAGCTTGGTGATCACGTCACCCGGCTTGAGGCCCGCCTTGTCGGCAGGGCCGCCCGACTCGACCGGGGCGGAGCCCGCCGCGCCCTGGTCGGTGATCTTCGCGCCGCCGGTGGAGTCCTCCAGCGAGACGGAGGCGCCGATCTTGGCGTACACCGGCTTGCCGGTCTTGATCAGCTGCTGGGCGACGTACTTGGCCTGATTGATCGGGATGGCGAAGCCCAGGCCGATCGAGCCGGACTGGCCGGAGCCGAAGCCGCCGCTGCTGGTCGACTGGATCGCCGAGTTGATGCCGATGACCGCGCCGGAGGCGTCCAGCAGCGGGCCGCCGGAGTTGCCCGGGTTGATCGACGCGTCGGTCTGCAGCGCGCTCATGTACGAGGCCTTGCTGGTGGAGCTGCCGTCGCTGGAGGCCACCGGGCGGTTCTTGGCGCTGATGATGCCGGTCGTCACCGTGTTGGACAGGCCGAAGGGGGCGCCGATGGCGATCGTCTCGTCACCGACGGCCACCTTGTCGGAGTCGCCGAGGGCGAGGGGCTTGAGGTCGGTCGGCGGGTTCTTGAGCTTGATGACCGCCACGTCGTAACCCTGGGCGTGGCCGACGACCTCCGCGTCGTACTTCCTGCCGTTCGGGAACGTGGCGGTCAGCTTGCCGCCGTCGAGCGCGTCCGCCACCACGTGGTTGTTGGTGACGATGTGGCCCTGGGTGTCGAAGACGAACCCGGTGCCCGTGCCGCCCTCGCCGTTGGTGCTCTCGGCCTCGATGGTGACGGTGCTGGGCAGCGCCTTGGCGGCCACGTTGGCGATCGTGCCGGGCGCGCGCCTGACCTGCGCGGCGCTGCCGTCGGAGGCGGAGACGGTGGTGGAGCCGCTGCTGTCGTTGTCCTTGGCCAGGGTGTAGCCGAGGCCGCCGCCCAGGCCGCCCGCGACCAGCGCGGCCACCAGGACCGCGGCGACGAGACCGCCGCGCCCGCTGCGCGGCTTGGGAGCGGGCTGCTGGTACGACGCTCCCCAGCCGTCGGCGCCGCCCATACCGGCGGCACCACCCGCACCGAAGCCGCCGTCGGCACCGGCACCGCCGTCACCGTAAGGCGCGCCCCCGCCGTAGGCCGCGCCCTCGCCGTACGGCGGGTTGGCCGGCGGCGGAGGCGGCCAGGAGCCGTCGGGGGCCGGACCCGAGGCGGACGGGCCGGACGTGTGCGGGGTGGAGGCCTGGCCCGGCTGGGATCCGGCCGTGGCCGGAGCATCCTGGGGTACCGGCGGCAGAGGAGCCGTCGATTCGTTCCCCCCGGGGTTGGAGCCCTGCGGGGAAGTGGCGGGAGAGGCCATCGGCACAGGAGGTGCGGACGGGGCCTGGGGTACCTCGTTGCCCTCGTTCTCGGTGCTCACAGCTCTTCTCCTCGGTCCACGGCTGTTGTTTCTCGGTCGCACTCGGTCACGCTCGGCAGCTGTGCATGGTGCTGTAGTCAGTTTCCACTGTTCCGTTTGTATGCAGTCAGCTTTTCCCACGGGCCGTCAGAGCACCATAAGCGGTGGCTGTGGGTCCATGACCAGTCTTTATATAGTGCGTTACTGGCAAAAGTTACATAAACGGGCACCAAGTGTGCTCGAGCCGCCCCGCGCACCCCTGGACGGTGGCACCATGACGCGGTGACCCACGCACTACAGCGCTCCGTCCAGGTCGTCGCCCACCGAGGCGCCTCCGAAGACGCGCCCGAGCACACCCTGGCCGCCTACAAGAAGGCCATCGAGGACGGCGCCGACGCCCTCGAGTGCGACGTACGCCTGACCGCCGACGGCCATCTGGTCTGCGTCCACGACCGGCGGGTGAACCGTACCTCCAACGGCCGTGGCGCCGTCTCCGCGCTGGAGCTGGCCGATCTCGCCGCCCTCGACTTCGGCTCCTGGAAGCCGCGCGACTCCTGGCGCGGACGCGACGAGGAGCCCGACTGGGAGCACCGGCCGGAGGACCGCGAGGAGACCTCCGTGCTCACTCTGGAGCGGCTGCTGGAGCTGATCTCGGACGCCGGGCGGCGGGTGGAGCTGGCCATCGAGACCAAGCACCCCACGCGCTGGGCCGGCCAGGTCGAGGAGCGGCTGCTGACGCTGCTGAAGCGGTTCGCCCTGGACGCGCCGGCCTCCGCCGCCGAGTCCCAGGTCCGGGTCATGAGCTTCTCGGCGCGCTCGCTGCACCGCGTGCGTGCCGCCGCGCCGACGTTGCCGACGGTCTACCTGGTGCAGTTCCTCACACCTCGGCTGCGTGACGGTCGGCTGCCCGCGGGCGTGCGGATCGCCGGCCCCTCGATCCGCATCGTGCGCAACAACCCCGCCTATGTGGAGCGGCTGCAGCGCGCCGGTCACCAGGTGCACGTGTGGACCGTGAACGAGCCCGAGGACGTCGATCTCTGCGTCGAGCTGGGCATCGACGCCATCATCACCAACCGCCCGCGCGCGGTCCTGCGTCAGCTGGGGCGGGTGTGACCTAAAGAGGCCGGTAAAGAGCCGTACCCGTCCCTTGACCCCAGCTGTGCGGCTGCTGAATTCTCCACTCTTGGCCACACCACTGAAATCCAGCCATACGACCACCCGAGGAAAGGCCTTCGTCACAGGGAGTGCTCCGGCGCGTTCGCTCCGTGCAAGGCCGTTGCGAATGCGTCACCGGAAGAGGATTGGCCGGTTTCCGGTACAGGCCAATGGGGCATCCACACCGTGGCGTGGGGCAAAGGAGGTCTCGGGGGTGGCGTTGGTGGTGGCACAGGAGGTGCCCACGTCGTCGAGCATGGCCGTTCCCCATGGCCCTGCGGGCGTGGGGAAGGCGAGACACCGGATGCGTTCGCAGTTGCGCAGCGGTGGCGTGTCCGAATCGGTTATCGACGATGCCGTACTGATCCTTTCCGAACTGCTGAGCAATGCCTGCAAACACGGGCGGCCCCTGGGCGACGCGCTGGCCGGCGACGGCGATGTGCTCGCCGCGTGGCGCATCGACGCGGGGGGCCGGCTCATCGTCGAGGTGACGGACGGCGGCGGTCCGACCCGCCCGGCGCCGGCCACCCCGTCGGTGACCGCGCACGGCGGCCGCGGGCTGAACATCATCACGGCGCTCGCCGACGACTGGGGCGTCCGGGACGACGTGCACGGCGAGGTGACGGTCTGGGTGGTGGTCCACGAAGACGTCCACGATCCCGATGCCGGGTGCCGCCGGGGCGGTTTCGCTACGCGCGTCACGTCCCCCGTGCCGGACCTGCCCGGGCTGGACTTCGCGGACGCGTTCGAGGACCTGGACTGACGGACGTGGTCGAGGAGTTGGGCCGAGGGGCGTAATCGATGGCCTGAGCCCCGCGGCGAAGGACACCGGCCCGGCGGACGGGACCCCAAGTTCCGGTAGCGACGGCCGTAAGCCGTACCCGGCGGACGTGAGCCGACCCGGCGCTGGTGGCCTCCGCCCGGAGGACCCGGAGCCAGCCGCAGGACGTCCCGAAGGTGTCCACAGATTCACACCGTTGGAGTCGAGCGGACGTGCGTTGTCCACAGGTTCCCGCCGGTCATGGCCTGAACGGCTAGGCTCCCGCCCGTACGAGAAGAGCCGTAACCGGGAGACACCCACGATGGCCAAGAAGCGACCCCAGACGAAGGCCGATCGGCCGCAGCTCAGCGATGCGGAGGTCCCGGTTGTCGGCGCCCGCGAGCCCTGCCCCTGCGGCAGTGGCCGACGCTACAAGGCGTGCCACGGCCGGGCCGCCGCGCACGCGACGACCGAGTTGGTGCAGCGCCCGTTCGAGGGGCTGCCCGGCGAGTGCGACTGGGTGGCGCTGCGCGAGCTGGTGCCGGCCGCGACGGTCGAGCTGACCCTCAAGGGCGGCCTGCCCGAGGGCGTCCCGTCAATCACGCTGGCCACGGTGCTGCCGATGGCCTGGCCCGCGCTGCGCCGCGACGACGGGTCGATCCTGCTCGGCCTGCAGAACGACACGGCGTCCGGTGACCTCAGCCGCGACCTCGCCGACACCCTCCAGCGCGCCCTCCAGGCCCAGCCCGGCACCCCGGTGCAGGGCCGCCGCGCCCCGGCCGACAGTCCGCGGCTGCAGGACCTGATCGACCTCCAGGCGCCGTTCGAGCCGGTCGTGCAGAGCGGCTTCGAGTTCTGGGTGCCGGACGCGGAGAACGCCACGCCCGACGTGGCCGCCTCCCTGGAGCGGGCCAACGCCGCCGCCATCCCGACGGCGAGGCTGACCGGCGTGGACGCCGCGTACTGGTGCGAGACTCCGGAGAAGAACCATCTGCGCTGGGTGATGCCGCATCCGGAGGAGCGGCTTCTGGACGCTCTCGCGCGGCTGCACGCGGCGGGCCGTTCCCATCTGGGCGAGGGCACCCGGCTTGTGGGCTCCTTCCGTGCTCACGGCCTCACCGTGCCGGTCTGGGACCTGCCGAGCGGTGTCACGGCGGACGACGTGGAGAAGCCGACCGCCGAGTTCGCCGAGCGGCTCGCCGCCGCCCTGGCCGCCACCGAGCCGCTCACGCCGGAAGAGCGCCGGGCGCGTGGCGGACTGACCAACCGGCAGGTCACGCTCAGCTGACGCGACGCCGCGCGCGTCTTGGGACTGAATGGTCGGTAAGGCGCGCGCAGGCCGTAAAACAGGTGACTCCTGTCACAACTCCCCCTGGTGACAGGGAAATCGGTGGCCGAATGCCCCGGGCGGAATTTGCGAACCGCCGATCTCTTGTTACCGTTCCAGTAGCCCGGTTGCTGGTGCATCCCCCGTCGCCAGCAACCGGGTCTTTCCATGCCCGCGCAAACGGTGTACGGCGCGTCGCCGAGCATCAACTCGCGTCGGTCGAACCGGAGTTGCCGTCGGCGTCCACCGAGTTGCTGCCCGAGCGCAGCAGCAGCGCGCCGTCGGCCCCGTGCGCGGCGAACTCGGTGACGGCCGTGTAGGCGTCCATGCCGCCCCGGCTGTGCTCACGGGGTGTCTCGCAGGTGGCGGGCTCGTCGTCGGCGCCGGTGACGCACCGCATCTGCAGGCTGCGGCCGCCCGGGCCCATCAGGCTGAGCGCGGAGTCCAGTGACTTGCCGGTGGAGTTGCGGTAGTAGGTGCGGGCCCAGGTGTCGGTGCCCTCGGCCAGCACACAGGTCTGCGCCTCGATGCCGTCGGGGGAGGTGAGCTGGGGGCCGCACCGCGTGGCGGTGGCCAGGCCCAGCCCGAGCAGCCGAGGGGTCCGGTCGAGCGCAGGCTGCTTGGCATCCTCGTGCCCGAGGCCCCGGTCATGCCGTCCGGGGTCCCCGTCGCTCCCGGAAGCGTCCTGCGACACCGGGGCCCGTACGGCGTCCCGCGCCTTCCCGGCCACCTCGTGCCGGGCCGCCTTGCCCACCTGTCCCGCGGACGCCACGGCCAGCGGCAGCACGACCGCGGCCGTCACGGCGGCGGCGAGCCCGAGCAACCGCAGTGTTCGGGAGTCCGGTCGGCGCACGCGCCCCGGCGGCACCTGCGTCGGCCGCACAGCCGTCGAGGTCACTCCCGTCGGCCGCACTCGCGCCGACCGCGCCGCTCCCCGCACCGATCGGCGGCCGTGCCGCCCGGAAGGCCTCCCGGAGAACCGAGTGCCTTGTCCCCCAGAATTTCGCAGCATGTGCGGAAGATAACGAGCGAGCGGGACGCGCGGCCCCGCCCGCGCCCGACACCCCTACAACTCGGGCGCGCTCACACCCGTACGAGTGAGGGCGTCGACCACGGCGTCCACCACCGCCTCCACATCGGGCACCCAGGGCGCGGCCGAGCCCGGCAGCGGGGCACGCTCCCAGCGGACGGCGCCCTGGCCGATCCCGGACGGGGGCAGGGCGAGATAGCCGCCCTCGCCGTGGAAGCGCAGCGAACCGGGGACGAAGTCCTTGGCGTAGAGCAGTTCGCCCAGCTGCTCCATGGAATACGGCTTCACCAGCAGCGCCCAGCGGGTCGGGGAGGCGATCACCGGGCCGAGGCGCATGCCCCGCCGGTCGAGCAGGGCGAGGGCGCGGGAGGCGGCGAGCGCCGGCAGGCTGACCGCGCAGGGCGCCTTGCCCCCGGTGGCCAGGATGACCGGTGCGCTCGGCCGGTTGGTCCACCACCAGCGCACCATGCGCGCGTCGGTCGTGGCGGCGAGCAGACCGGGATCGAAGGGGTGCGCCCCGGGCACCGTGCACTCCGGGTCGGGGCAGGCGCAGCGGGCCCGCCCGCGCGGGTCCGGGGCCACGCCCGGGAGTACCGGCCACTGCCACTCGGTCGCGAAGGTCAGGGCCGCGCCGATCAGCTCAGGCCTCTCGTCGTTCCGCCTGGGCCTCCCGTCGTTCCGCCTGGACAGGAGCCTGCGTCGCCTTCCGAGGATCTCGCGCATGAGCGCTCGTTCCTTTCCGTTGCACCGCTGGCAACACCGTGGTCCACATCACACCATGTGTCGATCACTTCACTGTGCGTACCTGTTGGCGCATCACACCCCTGCGCACGGCAGGGGGAACCCCAAGGGGTCGAGCAAGGGCCGCGTCCGCGTCCATAGTGCGTCTTTCACAAGCACGGCTGCGGCGCGGGGGTGGCGAAGTATGGCGTTTTTGCCGTCGCGCGTGTTTCTCTCCGCCTCCGCCAGGGAGGATGGGGCTCGGCCGTCGGTGGCTATGACGCCCGGGTCCGTCGCCAGGTTCCGGGTGGCCCCCAACCACCCCTGGCCTTCACCGAGTACGTACCCATCACGACCGCTGTGACGCTCCGTGGAGCAAGGCCAGTCGACCGCAATGGACCGATACCTGGTGCAGTTTTCAGCCAACTTGGCAGTAAGGCAAGGGGTTCGAGGGAAACCTCGTCCGGCTCATGGACACCAGGAATCCCCGCAGGACAATGCTGGACATCCCCTCACGAGTGCGTGTACATGTGGAGACACTGCTAGCGGCGCAGAATGCCATGGGGGTTTGCGATGCTTTTCAGCACTACGCACCGGTCTGAAGGCCGGACGCCATGAACGCCCCCCACCCTCCGAAAGTGGCTGGAATCGATCCAACAGTTCCAACGCCCGCACACACTGTCGCGCCCACTCCCCCCGCCGCCGGCGCCGGTGCCTCCCCGGACCCCGCTCTCGTCCCCGCACCGAACACCCCCGCGCCCGGCGCCCTCCTCCAGGACCGGCTGGCCGGCTGGGTCTCGGACCTCACGACCCTCCACGAACTCACCGAGCTCCTGTCCCGCACGAACGCCCTGGAACCGGCCCTCCACGAACTCCTGCGCGCAGGAGCCGCCCTCGTCGGCGCCCGCCGCGGCCTGGTCGCCCTGGAGCCCGGCGACGGACTCGGCCCCCGCACCACCCTCGGTCTCGGCCTCGGCCGCGCCGACCTCGGCCACATCGAGACCGTCCCGCGCGGCGCGCTGCCGTACGACACCGGCACGGCCGCCGAGATCGTCCACCCCGACCTGCTCGCGGAGGACGGCCTCGACCCCCGGCACCGCGAGGTGGCCGCCCGCCTCGGCTACGCCGCCAGCTACGCCCTGCCCCTCGCCTCCGAGTCCGCCGGCCGCCTCGGGGCCGCCGTCTGGCTCTACGACGAACCGGCCGAACCCGACGAGCGCCGGCGCCACCTCGCAGGCCTCTACGTCCGGCACGCCACCGAGCACCTCGCCCGGCTGGTGGAGCTGGAACGCGCACGCGCGCGCGTGGCGATCATCACCGAGGAGCTGCTGCCTGCCCGGCTGCCCCGCGTGCCCGGCGTCCAGCTCGCGGCCCGGCGCCGCACCGGCCCGCTGGGCGGCGGCGACTGGTACGACGCGCTGCCGCTGCCGGACGCCGCGCTCGGCCTCTCCGTCGGGTCGGTCACCGGCTCCGGGCCGGGCGCCGTGGCCGCGATGGGCCGGCTGCGCGCCAGCTTGCGCGCGTACGCCGTGATGGAGGGCGAGGACCCGGTCGCCGTCCTGTCCGACCTGGAGCTGCTGCTGCGGCTGACCGAACCCGCCCGCTCGGCCACCGCGCTGTTCGCCTACTGCGAGCCCGCCCTGCGCAAGATCACCCTGGCCGGTGCCGGGCACAGCCCGCCGCTGCTGATCGGCTCGCGGCGCACCGAGTTCGCCGAGACCTCGGTCTCCGCGCCGCTCGGCATGCTCGCCTGCTGGGAGGCACCGAGCGTGGAGTTCCAGGCGGAGGCCGGGGAGACGGTGCTGCTCTACACCGACGGGCTGCTGCACCGTACCGGCGACCCGACGGACCGCGCCTTCGCCCGCCTGCACGCCGCCGCCGCGAGCGTCCCGCGCGCGCTGCGCCGCGACCCCGGCGCCGTCGCCGACCACATCCTGCACACCGTCCTGCCGGACGGTCTGGACGCGGCCGACAGCGAGGAGGACGTGGTGCTGCTGGCGGCCCGCTTCGACTGAGCACCGCCCCGCCGCCGACGGCCCGCTTCAGCCGATCATCGCCATGCATGACCGGGCATAACAGATCCTGCGACCCTGGTCCGCCCTCGGTACGAACGTACGATGATGGAGGCCCCCGCTCCGACACGATCGCGAGCAGCACGGGCCGCCGGGGGAGATCACACGCCGTACCGAGGAGGATCACGTGTCCGACGAGCTCAACCCGGAGACCCCGGAAGCTGAGTCCGAGGAGCCCATCAAGCAGCGGAAGAACGGCCTGTACCCGGGCGTCTCCGACGAGCTGGCCGAGAACATGAAGTCCGGCTGGGCCGACACGGAGCTGCGTGATCTGCAGCCGGTCCCGCAGGCCGCTGAGACCGCGCGCCGCCGCGCCGCACTCTCCGCCCGCTTCCCGGGCGAGCGCCTGGTGATCCCGGCGGGCAACCTGAAGACCCGCTCGAACGACACCGAGTACCCCTTCCGCTCCTCCGTCGAGTACGCGTACCTCACCGGCAACCAGACCGAGGACGGCGTCCTGGTCCTGGAGCCCACGGCGGACGGCCACGAGGCGACGATCTACCTCCTGCCCCGCTCCGACCGCGAGAACGGCGAGTTCTGGCTCTCCGGCCAGGGCGAGCTGTGGGTCGGCCGCCGCCACTCCCTCGCCGAGTCCGAGGCGCTGTACGGCATCCCGGCCGCCGACGTGCGCGAGCTGGCCGGCACGCTGCGCGAGGCCACCGGCCCGGTGCGCGTGGTGCGCGGCTACGACGCCGGCATCGAGGCCGCGCTGACCGACAAGGTCACCGCCGAGCGCGACGAGGAGCTGCGCGTCTTCCTCTCCGAGGCCCGGCTGGTGAAGGACGAGTTCGAGATCGGCGAGCTGCAGAAGGCCGTCGACTCGACGGTCCGCGGCTTCGAGGACGTGGTCAAGGTCCTCGACAAGGCCGAGGCCACGAGCGAGCGCTACATCGAGGGCACGTTCTTCCTCCGCGCGCGCGTGGAGGGCAACGACGTCGGCTACGGCTCCATCTGCGCGGCCGGCCCGCACGCCTGCACCCTGCACTGGGTCCGCAACGACGGCCCGGTCCGCTCCGGCGACCTCCTCCTGCTCGACGCCGGTGTGGAGACCCACACCCTCTACACCGCCGACGTCACGCGCACGCTGCCGATCAACGGCACGTACACCGAGATCCAGAAGAAGATCTACGACGCCGTGTACGAGGCCCAGGAAGCCGGTATCGCGGCCGTGAAGCCGGGCGCCAAGTACCGCGACTTCCACGACGCCGCCCAGCGCGTGCTCGCCGAGAAGCTAGTCGAGTGGGGCCTGGTCGAGGGCCCGGTGGAGCGCGTCCTGGAGCTGGGCCTGCAGCGCCGCTGGACCCTGCACGGCACCGGCCACATGCTCGGCATGGACGTCCACGACTGCGCCGCCGCGCGGACCGAGACGTACGTGGACGGCACGCTGGAACCGGGCATGGTGCTCACCGTCGAGCCGGGGCTGTACTTCCAGGCCGACGACCTGACCGTGCCGGAGGAGTACCGGGGCGTCGGCGTCCGGATCGAGGACGACATCCTCGTCACCGAGGACGGCAACAGGAACCTCTCGGCGGGCCTGCCGCGCCGTTCCGACGAGGTCGAGACGTGGATGGCCGCGCTGAAGGGCTGATCTGGGTTTCAATGGCCGGGTACCGGGAGGGTGCCCGGCCATTCGCGTGCCTAGGGGGAAGGTTCTCGTGAACGACTTCTGGTCCGGTGTCGGTGTCGATCTGCATCTGGAGCCGGACTCGGCGGACGGGCGCCGTATCGGACTGGAGCGGGCCCTGCGGGACGCCGTGCGGGACGGGCGGCTCGTGCCCGGGACCCGACTGCCGGCCACCCGGCGGCTCGCCACTGAGCTCGGCATCTCACGCGGCACCGCCAAGGCCGCCTACGACCAGCTCGTCGCCGAGGGGTACCTGACGGCGCGCCAGGGCTCGGGCACCCGGGTCGCCGAGCTGCCGCCCGTCGCCTCGGCGGAGCCCGGCACGGCGTCACGCACGCGTGCCCCGCGTTTCGATCTGCGACCCGGCAGCCCGGACGTCGGCGCGTTCCCGGCGGCGGCCTGGCTGCGCGCGCTGCGCCGGGCCATAGCCACGGCGCCCTCACTGGCGTACGACTACGGCGACCCGCGCGGCCGGATCGAGCTGCGCACGGCGCTCTCCGGCTATCTGGGCCGGGCGCGCGGGGTGCTGGCGCCGCCGGAGCGGATCGTCATCACCTCCGGGTACGTCCAGGGCCTCGCGCTGCTCACGCGCGTGCTGGACGGCGCAGCCGTCGCCATGGAGGACCCCGGGCTACCGTTCCACCGGGAGGTCGTGCGGCGCAATGGCGGAACGGTCCTGCCGGCGTCGGTCGACGCGCGCGGGCTGCGCCCCGAGGAGCTGGGCGACGCCGCGGCCGTGGTGGTCACACCGGCGCACCAGTACCCGACGGGGGTCACCCTGCACCCGGAGCGGCGGCGGGCGCTCGGCGACTGGGCACGCGCGCGTGGCGGGCTGATCGTCGAGGACGACTACGACGGGGAGTTCCGCTACGACCGCCAGCCGGTCGGCGCGTTGCAGGGCATGGCGCCGGGCCAGGTGGTCTATCTGGGCACCGCCTCCAAGACGCTCGGCCCCGCACTCCGCCTCGGTTGGATGGTGCTGCCTGCGCACCTGGTCGACGCGGTCGCCGACGCCAAGCTGCACAGCGACCACCACACCGAGACCATCGGCCAGCTGGCGCTCGCCGAGCTGATCGACAGCCACGCCTACGACCGGCACGTGCGCGCGTGCCGGCTGCGCTACCGGCGCCGCCGCGACCAGTTGCTGGACCGGCTGGGGGCGGGCCGGAGCGTGCACGGGATCGCGGCGGGGCTGCACGCGCTGATCGACGTGCCCGACGAGGCGGAGGCACTGGCCCGCGCGGAGGCGGAGGGCCTCGCCCTCGGCGCCCTCGGCGACCACTGGCAGGTCCCCGACGGGGGCCGGCGCGAGGGCCGGCCGCAGGGTCTGGTCGTCGGCTACGGCACGCCCCGCGAGCGGGTGTATCCGGAGGCACTGGAGGTGCTGGCCAGGGTGCTGGACGTCTGAGAGGGGCTCGTCACAGGGCGGGATCGCGGTCGTGCAGGATCCGCTGGAACAGCCGGCAGTCCCGCCACTCCCCGTCAATGTGCAGGTACTTCGGGGCCATGCCGATCGGTTCGAACCCGCATTTCGTCAGCACCCGCTGCGAGCCGGTGTTCCCGAGCAGCGTGGAGGCCTCGATCCGGTGCAGCCCCACCGTGTCCCGCGCGATCCGGCAGACCCGCTCCACCGCGGCCGTGGCCAGGCCGCGGTGCTGCTGGTCGGCGGCCACCCAGTAACCGAGGGAGGAACTGCAGAAGGGCCCTCGGGTGATCCCGGTCAGGGTGATGGTCCCGACGATCCGCCCGTCCGCCGCCTGGAACACGAAGGGAACCGCGCCGCCCTCGGAGAACACTCGCAGCAGACCGTCGATCCGCTCCCGCTGCCCCGCCCCGGTGAAGAAGGACTCCGGCCTGCGCGGCTCCCACGGCCGCAGGTGCTCACGGTTGTCCACATAGGCCGCACTCAGCGCGTCCGCGTCGGCCCGCGCCAGCAGCCGCAACGTCACCCCGGCCGCTATGTCGCCGCTCTCGATCTCCATGCCCTCACTATGCCGTCAGCAGCGAGGGGTCCTTCGTCCACTTGAGAATCTTGTCGAAACTGACCACCGTGCCGCCCCGGCCGGGCTTGGCGCCGATGTGGACGTGGTCGGCGAGTTCCCGGATGAGACAGAGCCCGCGGCCATGCTCGGCGTCCGCGCGGGCGGGCCGGATCTCCTGGGTGCGGGCGAACCCCGGTCCGGAATCGGCCACTTCGATACGGCACTTCTCGCCGTCGAGATACGCGGTCACCCGGTACGCCTCCGAGACGCCGCCGTGCGGCGTGTTCCCGCCGTGTTCGACGGCGTTCGCGCAGGCCTCGGTCAGTGCGACGGACAGGTCGTAGGAGACCTCCGGGTCGACACCCGCCGTCTCCATGGTGCCGATCAAAAGCCGCCGGGCGAGCGGCACGCTCGCGGCCTCGCGGCGCAGATGGAGTGACCACCAGATGCTCATGCTCCAGCCTCCTGGCCGCGGCTCGACATACCGATACGTATTGCCGCCCGTAGGGGGCCGTAAGCACACAGTTGACGTGACTCCGCCCATACGGCCGATGCGCCATGGGAGGAATCGGTGTATGAGGGACGTTCCCCCGGCCCTGCCGTAGGGCGCCCGTAAGCGCGGTGCGATGATGAGCGCGCCATGACTTCCCCCCACCCGCGCACGGCGCGTCCCGGAGCCGGGCTCCGGATCCTGCGGGCCGCGGTGTTCGCCGCGGTCTGCGTCGCGCTGGCCGCGTGCGGGCACACCCTCGCCTCCTGCGCGAGCGTGCCCCTGTGGACGCTGGGCGCGGGCTTCCTCGGCTGTCTGCTGCTCGTGGTGCCGCTCGCCGGGCGAGCTCGCTCGCTGCCGGGCATCGCCGCGCTCCTCGCGCTCGGCCAGACCTCGCTGCACACGCTGTTCGGGCTGGGCCAGCACGGCAGCGCCATGGCCTCCGGCGGAACGGCGATGGGGTCGATGAACTCCACCGGCTCGACGGTCTCCTCGCTCAGCGACACCGCGCTGGTCGAGCAGGCCGCACGGCTGCTGTGCGGGTCGAGCCCGACCGCCCTGACCCCGGGGCGCGCCTTCCACCTGCTGTTCGCCGCGCACCTCGTCGACCGCTCGGGGCAGCCCGTGGCGGTCATGGGCGGCATGCACCACGCGTACGACGCCACCGGCTCCTCCGTCGCGCTGCTGCCCTCGCTGCCGATGCTGCTCGGCCACGTCCTCGCGGCCGTCGCCGCGGGCTGGCTGCTGCGCCGGGGCGACCTGGCGCTGCTGCGGCTGATCGAGCTGTCGGCGCACGGAGTCGCAGAGGGGGCGCTCGTACGGTCCCTGCGCGCCGCGTTCGCGCTGGCGCGCGCCCTGTGCGCCGGGCTGCTGCCCGCTTCCGAGCCCCTCCCGCGCGGCCGTCGTACCGACCGGGACGACGCACCCGACCCGCACACCACCGCGCTCCAGCACACGGTGATCCGGCGCGGCCCGCCCGCCGCCGGCTTCCGTCTCGCCGCCTGACGCGACGCGCGCACCACTCCACTGATCCGGTGAACCGGAGCAGAGGGCTGCCGCCGTCGCGCGGCACGCGCGCGTGCGCACCGTGAACCAGCCGAAGGGCACGGCGACGCGCACGCGTACCTCTCTTCGTCACCAGAACTCTCAGAGTGGAGTGCTCCTGCCATGCAGGCTTCTCGTATCGCTTCCCGTGCCCTTGCCGCCGGCGCCGTCGCGGGCACGGCCGTCCTGGCGCTGTCCGTTCCTGCCTTCGCGCACGTCTCCGTGCAGCCGGAGGGCACCGCGGCCAAGGGCGGCTACGCGGTCGTCGACTTCAAGGTCCCCAACGAGCGCGATAGCGCCTCGACCACCAAGATCGAGGTCAACTTCCCGGCCGACCACCCGCTCGCCTCGGTCATGCCCGAGCCCGTCGCCGGCTGGAACGTGAAGGTCACCAAGTCCCGGCTGGACAAGCCGCTGACCGTGCACGGCGAGAAGATCGACGAAGCCGTCACCAAGGTCACCTGGACCGCCGCCGACGGCAAGGGCATCCAGCCCGGCTACTTCCAGAAGTTCCCGCTCTCCCTCGGCGCCCTGCCCGAGAACACCGACCAGCTCGTCTTCAAGGCGATCCAGACGTACTCCAACAAGGAGGTCGTTCGCTGGATCGAGGTGCCGCAGGCCGGCCAGGACGAGCCGGAGAACCCGGCGCCCGTGCTGCAGCTGTCCGCCGCGACCGACGACCACCACGGCACGGCGGGCGCCGAGGACGCCTCCGACAAGACCGCGACCGCGGCAGCCGCCGATTCCGGATCCGGCTCCCACTACACCGACACCACCGCGCGCGTGCTCGGCGTGGTCGGCATCGTCGTCGGCGTCGCGGGCGTCGCCTACGGCGTCCTCGCGGGCCGCCGCCGGACCGCCTAAGCCCTTTTGGACCGCGCACCGGGGTCGTGCGGGGCGTGCGACGCTGTCGTGGCTGTCGTACGACCCCGGTGCGCGCCGGAGTACTCACATCTGGGACATTTTTCTATGCGCAAGAAGACGTTCGCCGCGGCCGCGCTGCTCGCCGCCGCCACCCTGACCCTCTCCGCCTGCGGCAGCGGGAACGACGACAAGTCGCCGGTCTCCGTGGTCTCGGAGGAGTCCGACTCGGGCAAGGCCGCCACCGTCCTCGACCAGCCCTTCCAGAAGCCGGACCTGGTCCTCACCGACACGCACGGCAAGAAGTACGACCTCCGCCAGGAGACCAAGGGCCATCCGACCCTGCTGTACTTCGGCTACACCCACTGCCCCGACATCTGCCCGACGACGATGAGCAACATCGCCGTCGCCAAGAAGGCGCTGCCCGAGGCCGAGCAGAACGACCTGCGGGTCGTGTTCGTCACCACCGACCCCGGCCGCGACACCCCGGCCGAGCTGGGCAAGTGGCTCAAGGGCATCGACCCGCAGTTCATCGGCCTGACCGGGGACTTCGCCACCATCCAGGCCGGTGCCCGCTCCGTCGGCATCTCCGTGGAACCGACGACGAAGGACAAGAACGGCAAGCTCGTCTCCGTCCACGGCACCCAGGTCATCGCCTTCTCCCCGAAGACGAACGGCGGTTACGTCCTCTACGGCGAGGACACCACGGTCGACGACTACACCAAGGACCTGCCCAAGCTCGTCAAGGGGGCGAATCCGTGAGGCACCGTCCCGCCCTCGTGACCGCGGCCGCCGCGCTCGCCGGTGCGCTGGCCCTCGCCGGCTGCTCGGGCTCGGGGTCGTCAGGCTCCGGCTCCTCGAAGGCCGAACTGTCGGTGAGCGGGCCGTACATGCCGCAGCCGGTCTCCGCCGACATGGCCGCCGGCTTTCTGACGATCGCCAACAAGGGCGGCGCCGAGGACGAGCTGACCGCGGTGACCAGTGACGTCGCCGGCCAGGTCACCATGCACAGCACCATGGGCGGCGCCATGCAGGAGAAGAGCTCCTTCGCCATACCGGCCCACGGTCAACTCGTGTTCAAAAGCGGTGGCAACCATCTGATGTTCGAGAAGCTGAAGCACACGCCGAAGCAGGGCCAGACGGTCACCGTGAAGCTCACCTTCGCCAAGTCCGGGCCCCTCACCGTCGAGATGCCGGTGAAGTCCGCGACGTACAACCCGTCGACCGGCCACTGAGGGAGGGACCGACCACCGTGACGCGCACCATCACCCCCACGGGACACCGGGGCAGCCTGCGCACCCTGGTGCTGCTGCTCCTCGCCGCCACGGGCGCACTGCTCGCGGGCGCCGGACCGGCCTCCGCCCACGCGGCGCTGACCGGCAGCGACCCCGCACAGGGGGTGGTGGTCAAGCAGGCGCCCAGCCAGGTGTCGCTCACCTTCTCCGAGAAGGTCGCGATGAACGACGACTCCCTGCGCGTCCTCGACCCCCGGGGCAAGCCGGTCCAGACCGGCACACCCGCCGACGTGAGCGGGACGACCTACGCGGTGAAGCTCAAGAGCGGCCTCGGCAAGGGCACCTACACGGTCACCTACCAGGTCGTCTCGGCCGACAGCCACCCCGTCTCCGGCGCCTACACCTTCTCCATCGGGGCGCCCTCGCAGACCGTGGTCTCCGGCACCGGCCCGGTCGCGGGCGGCGGGGCAGTGGGCGGGCTCTACGCGTTCGGGCGGTACGCGTCGTACGCCGGGTTCATCGTGCTCGTGGGCGGCGCGGCCTTCGTGCTCGCCTGCTGGCAGCGCGGCGCGGGCGTACGGGCCCTGCAGCGGCTGGTCGTCGGCGGCTGGCTCACGCTCACCGCGGCCACCCTGTGGCTGCTGCTCCTGCGCGGCTCCTACACCACCTCCGGGAAGTTCGCCGACGTCTTCGACCTCGGTCTGCTGGGCCAGGTGCTGCAGACCAAGACCGGCGCGGCGCTGGTCTCCCGGCTGCTGCTGCTCGCCGCCGCCGCGCTGTTCATCGCCGTCCTCTTCGGCGCCTACACCCGCCCGTCACCCACCACCACCCTGACCGACGGCGCTTCGCGTCGACTGCCTGATTCGAGCGAGGAGGGCCAGGAGAAGCGCGATCTGACCTTCGGACTCGCCATCGGCGGTGTGGTCGTCGCGGCGGGGCTCGCGAGCAGCTGGGCCATGGCCGAGCATGCCTCGGTCGGGCTGCAGCCAGGCATCGCCATGCCCGTCGACGTCGTCCACCTGCTCGCCGTCGCCACCTGGCTGGGCGGGCTCACCTCTCTCCTGGTCGCCCTGTACCGGGCGCCCGCCGAGACACCGGTGGAGGCCGCCGCCGTCCGCCGCTTCTCCCGGCTGGCCTTCGGTTCCGTCGTCGCGCTCGTCGCCACCGGTATCTACCAGTCCTGGCGGCAGCTGGGCTCCTGGCCGGCGTTCACCGACACCCGGTACGGGCAGTTGCTGCTGGTCAAGATCGGGCTGGTGGCGCTGCTGGTCGGCATCGCCTCGATATCGCGACGGTGGACGGGGCGGCTCGCCGACAACGCGCACAGCGCCGACACGGTCGCGGCCGGCGAGGAGCCCGAAAAGGAGCACGTCACGGCGGCAAGGGCGGCTGAGAAGGAGCGTTCCGCCACGGCGAAGGCGGTCGGCAAGCGCACCCGCTCCGGGGACTCGGAGCGCGCCGCCCAGCTCTCCCGGCAGCGAGCCGCGATGGACTCCGCCCGCCAGAAGCGGCTGCGGGACGGCGACACGAACCGCTTCGGGCTGCGCCGTACGGTGCTCGCCGAGGCGGGTGTCGCGGTCGTGCTGCTCGCCGTCACCACCTGGCTGACCCAGACCGAGCCGGGCCGCACCGAGCTGGACGCCAAGGCGGCCTCCTCGTCCTCCTCCACCTCGGCCACGGCGCCCTCGAACGGCGCGCTGACCCTGGACATGCCCTTCGACACCGGCGGCACCGACGGCAAGGGCGTCGTCAGCATCGACCTCGACCCCGCGCGCGTGGGCGGCAACGAGATGCATGTGTACGTCCAGCGGCCCAACGGCCGGGCCTTCGACGTCCCCGAAGTGAAGGTCGCCTTCACTCTTGAGGCGAAGAAGATCGGCCCGCTTCCCGTGACCCCCGACCGCATCACCACCGGCCACTGGTCGGCGAGCGGAGTGCAGATCCCCATGGCCGGCGACTGGAAGATCGCCGTCACCGTGCGGACCTCCGACATCGACCAGGTGACCGTCTCCAAGAACGCGCAGATCGGCTGAACGACACCATGCCCGACCAGTCCATCCCTCAGGCCCGTACCGCCACCGAGGTTTCCGAGGCGGCCGAGTCCGCGGGCGGCCGCGGCATCTCCCGGCGCGCCCTGCTCGGCACCGCGGGCGCCACCGGGCTCGTGCTCGGCGCGGCCGGCGGTGCCGTGGGCTACACCGCCGCGCCCGCCCCCGCGACCCCGCTGACCTCGGTGGGCTCCGACCGGGCGATGTTTCACGGGAAACATCAGCCCGGCATCACCGAAGGACTCCAGGCTCGCAGCCATCTCGTCGCCTTCGACCTGACGGCGGGCGCCGGCCGCAAGGAGGCCGCAGCCCTGCTGCGCCGCTGGTCGACGACCGCCGAGCGGCTGATGACGGGCGAGGCCGCGCCGCACGACGACACCGATGTGGCCCGCGACGCCGGGCCGTCCTCGCTGACGATCACCTTCGGCTTCGGGTACTCCTTCTTCGGCAAGACCGGTCTGGAGAAGCAGCGCCCGAGCGCGCTGGACCCGCTGCCGGACTTCTCCTCCGACCACCTCGACAAGGCACGCAGCGACGGCGATCTATGGGTGCAGATCGGTGCGAACGACGCCCTCGTCGCCTTCCACGCCCTGCGCGCGATCCAGAAGGACGCGGGCGGCGCGGCCCGCATCCGCTGGCAGATGAACGGCTTCAACCGCACCCCGGGCGCCACCGCGCACCCCATGACCGCCCGCAACCTCATGGGCCAACTGGACGGCACCCGCAACCCGAAGCCGGCCGACACCGACTTCGACCGGCGGATCTTCGTGCCCTCCTCGGGCGAGCCGGCCTGGATGGCGAACGGTTCCTACGCCGTCGTACGACGCATCCGCATGCTCCTCGACGACTGGGAGAAGCTGTCGGTGCCGGCCCAGGAGGCGGTCATCGGGCGCCGGAAGTCCAACGGGGCGCCGCTGTCCGGGGGTGACGAGACAACCCTGATGGACCTGGAGAAGACCGACGCCAAGGGCGAGTACGTCGTCCCCCTCAACGCCCACGCCCGGATCACCCGGCCCGACAAGAACGGCGGCGCGGCCATGCTGCGGCGCCCCTTCTCCTACCACGACGGCTTCGACGCGGATGGCACGCCCGACGCCGGTCTGCTCTTCGTCTGCTGGCAGGCCGACCCGTTGCGGGGCTTCGTCCCGGTGCAGCGCAAGCTCGACCGGGGCGACGCGCTGTCGCAGTACATCCGGCACGAGGCGAGCGGGCTGTTCGCGGTGCCGGGTGGGGCCGCGAAGGGCGAGTACGTGGGGCAGCGGCTGCTGGAGGGCTGAGCCGGCGGCGCGTGACAGGGCCCGGGCCGACTGTGACGGGGGCTGAGCCTGCGTATGACGGGGGGACGCGTTCGAGCGGGCCACGGCTCTGTCGGGGTTGCGCGCTTTGCGGGTATTCGGGGTTCAAACCACCCGGTCGAGTGGTTGTCGTGAGACACCCGAGCCCCGGCGGCCTACGGCGATTAGGGTGAGGACATGCCAGCGAGCTATGCGTATCTCGGCCCCGAGGGCACCTTCACCGAAGTCGCCCTGCGGACGCTCCCGGAAACGGCCACCCGGGAGCTCGTCCCGTATGTGTCGGTGCAGTCCGCGCTCGACGCGGTGCGGACCGGCGAGGCCGAGGCCGCGTTCGTACCGATCGAGAACTCCGTCGAGGGCGGCATCACCACCACCCTGGACGAGCTGGTCGCGGGCGAACCGCTGATGATCTACCGCGAGGTGCTGCTGTCGATCACCTTCGCGCTGCTGGTCCGGCCCGGCACCGCGCTCACGGACATCAAGACGGTCTCCGCCCACCCGGCGGCCCAGCCGCAGGTGCGCAACTGGATGCGCAAGCACCTCCCGGACGCGCACTGGGAGTCGGCCGCCTCCAACGCGGACGCCGCCCGCCTGGTCCAGGAGGGCCGCTACGACGCCGCCTTCGCCGGCGAGTTCGCCGCCGCCCGGTACGGCCTTCAGGCCCTGGAGACCGGGATCCACGACGCGGAGAACGCGCAGACCCGGTTCGTCCTGGTCGGCCGCCCCGCCCGGCCCGCCGCGCCGACCGGCGCCGACAAGACCTCGGTGGTGCTGTGGCAGCGCGACGACCATCCCGGTGGCCTGCGCGACCTGCTCGGGGAGTTCGCCTCGCGCGGCATCAACCTCATGCTGCTGCAGTCCCGGCCGACCGGCGCCGGCATCGGCAACTACTGCTTCTGCATCGACGCCGAGGGCCATATCTCGGACCGGCGGATGGCGGAGGCGCTGATGGGTCTGAAGCGGATCTGTCTGCAGGTGCGTTTCCTCGGTTCCTATCCGCGTGCGGACATCGGGCCGGCCGAGGCTCCTGCGACGCGGCCGGGGACGTCGGACGAGGAGTTCATGGCGGCGGCGGACTGGGTGGCGCGCTGCCAGGACGGCCGGTTCTGAGGCGGCCGTAGACTGCTTCCGGCCAGTACGACCTGCATATCTTCGTTATCCACAGAAGTTATCCACAGGTCCGCTTCTCGACCTGGGGACAAGTCGACAAGGGTGCGTGAGGCAGTCGACAAATCGCCCCTCGTGCCCCCGATGCGGCCACTATCGCGCACCTCACCCTTCGTCCACTCGTTTCCATTGATTCATCTTTTGGAGCGACCCCTTTCCACTCAAAGGTGGGCGTGAACCGGGTTTGTCCTGGGAATTCTCCAGTCCGCCGCGATGTTCCGGAGTGATCAATTCCGAAATCCACAGATCTTCCACACAGCCTGTGGATAACCCTCCGGAGGGGTGTGGATGGCTGTGGACAGCGGGCTCACGAAGTCCCGCTTTCCGCAAGGAAATCCGGTCAACCCGGCGCCGGAACGCTGCCCCGTCCCAGGGAGTGAGACACTCCTCCTTGACGGGTTCCGGCAGTTCCGGCGGATGCCGACGGGTTTTGACACGTTACGTTGCGCAATTTGCGCATAGCGGAACGTAAGCGACAAAGGGCGACGAATCCGAACTCCTTGGAATAGGGATTCGTGAGCGGCGAGCCCGCACCGGTAGCCTTGGCCTCGTGATTGACCTTCGCCTGCTTCGTGAGGACCCCGACCGTGTGCGCGCGTCCCAGCGCGCCCGTGGAGAGGACGTCGCGCTCGTCGACTCCCTCCTGTCTGCCGACGAGCGGCGCAGGTCCTCCGGCGTCCGCTTCGACGAGCTGCGCGCCGAGCAGAAGCAGCTCGGCAAGCTCATCCCCAAGGCCACCGGCGACGAGAAGGCCGAGCTGCTGAAGCGGGCGAGCCAGCTCGCCGCCGACGTCAAGGCCGCCGACGCCGAGCGCGACGCGGCCGACGCCGAGACCCAGGAGCTGCTGCTCCAGCTCGGCAACCTCGTCCATCCCGACGTGCCCGTAGGCGGCGAGGAGGACTTCGCCACGCTGGAGACGCACGGCAGGATCCGTGACTTCGGCGCCGAGGGCTTCGAGCCCAAGGACCACCTGGAGCTCGGTCAAATCCTCGGCGCCATCGACGTCGAGCGTGGCGCCAAGGTCTCCGGTTCCCGCTTCTACTTCCTCACCGGCGTCGGCGCCCTGCTGGAGCTGGCCCTCGTGAACGCGGCGATGGCCCAGGCCACCGCGGCCGGCTTCACTCCGATGCTCACCCCGGCGCTGGTCCGCCCGCAGTCCATGGCCGGCACCGGCTTCCTCGGCCAGGCCGCCCAGGACGTCTACCACCTCGACAAGGACGACCTGTACCTGGTCGGCACCTCCGAGGTCCCGCTGGCGGCCTACCACATGGACGAGATCATCGACGCCGACAAGCTGCCCCTGCGGTACGCGGGCTTCTCGCCCTGCTTCCGCCGCGAGGCCGGCTCGCACGGCAAGGACACGCGGGGCATCTTCCGTGTGCACCAGTTCGACAAGGTCGAGATGTTCACGTACGTCGCCCCCGAGGACTCCCAGGCCGAGCACCAGCGGCTGCTGGAGTGGGAGAAGCAGTGGCTGACCTCGCTGGAGCTGCCTTTCCGCGTCATCGACGTCGCCACCGGTGACCTCGGTGCTTCGGCCGCCCGCAAGTTCGACTGCGAGGCGTGGATCCCGACCCAGGGCAAGTACCGCGAGCTGACCTCGACCTCGGACTGCACCGAGTTCCAGTCCCGCCGACTGTCGATCCGCGTCCGCGACGGCAAGCAGGTCAAGCCGCTCGCCACCCTCAACGGCACGCTGTGCGCCGTACCGCGCACGATCGTGGCGATCCTGGAGAACCACCAGCAGGCCGACGGCTCGGTCCGGGTCCCCGAGGTGCTGCGCCCGTACCTGGGCGGCCGGGAGGTCCTGGAGCCGGTCGCCAAGTGACCGGCTTCCCCTACCGGCTGATCGCGACCGACCTCGACGGAACGCTCCTGCGCTCCGACGAGTCGGTCTCCCAGCGCACCCGGGACGCGCTTGCCGCGGCCACCGCGGCGGGCGCGGCCCACATCGTCGTCACCGGCCGCGCGGTCCCGTGGACCCGGCACATCCTGGACGACCTCGGCTACGAGGGGCTCGCCGTCTGCGGCCAGGGCGCCCAGGTCTACGACGCCGGGGCGCACCGCCTGCTGACGTCCGTGACCCTGGACCGGCAGCTGGCGGGCGTGGCCCTGGCGAAGATCGAGGCCGAGGTGGGTCCGCTGTACCTGGCGGCCAGCCGCGACGGCCTCGACGGCGAGGTGCTGGTGGGCCCGGGCTACGCGGTCACGGGCAAACTCCCCGCCACCCCCTTCACGGACACGTCCGACCTCTGGACGGCTCCGCTCAACAAGATCTACATACAGCATCCGACGATGGGCGACGACGAGCTGGCGGACGCCGCCCGGCAGGCAGCCGGCGGTTTCGTCACCGTGGCCATGGCGGGCGAAGGCATCGTGGAACTCCTCCCGCTGGGCCTGTCCAAGGCCACGGGTCTCTCCCTGGCAGCCCGCCGCCTCGGCCTGAAGGCCTCGGACACGATCGCCTTCGGCGACATGCCCAACGACATCCCGATGTTCGCCTGGGCCTCCCGGGGCGTAGCCATGGCCAACGCCCACGAGGAACTCCGCGCGGTGGCCGACGAGTCGACCGCCTCCAACGAGGAGGACGGGATCGCGGTGGTGCTGGAGCGACTGCTGGGTTGATCGCGGGGCAGCGCCGTCGGCTTTCGCGGCGCCGCCGCCGCTGAGGGCAGTCGCGCCGCTGGGGCGGCACGGGTGGGCGGTGGGGCGCCCGCTCGAGCGAAGCCGAGAGTGGGGGGAGGCACCCCGCCGGCGCGGGCAAGCCACACCCACCCCCGCCCAGCCACGGCACCGGGCGCCACTCCATGTACTCGCAGCTGACCACTCGGTCAAGTCCCGGTGACAACGTCTCGCGGAGGATGCACGGATCGAACGTGCGCGGGCTTTCCAGGCCCGACCACGGTTTAGCAAACCGGTGCCTTACCACTCGGCCAATCCTCCGGGTGGGCGGCCCACGCGAGAGCGACATCGCGTGCTCGAAGCGGCCGCCCCGGGCAGCTCCTAGGGCTCTACGGCGGGGTAACTACACCGGAGCCGGCCTCGGGCTGCCCTGACGGGAGCTGGGCGTACTGCCGTGCATGGACATCGCCCACCTCCACTCCCGGTTCACGGCGCCGGGACGATCCCGGCGGAAGGGGCACAACCACTCTGCCTCACCGCCGAGTTGGGCGCCACCGAATAAAGGGGCGCTGCTACCGCCGGCGCCATCTGCGCCGGCGTGCCTTGCTGAAGAACCAGCCCGCCGGCGGCTCGTCGGAGCGCCACGGCTGCGGCTCCGGCTCCTCGGCCCGCCAGCGGGCGGCCAGCATCCGTGCTCTCGCGGACGGCTCGGAGGTCTCGGCGGAGCGCACGAAGGACTCGTCCAGGACCAGCTCGTCCCAGGCGTCACCGCCGGAGCACCCACGCCCGTCGTTCTGCGATATCTCCTCTGCCATGACCGGCCTCCTAGCCGTACATCCGCTTTGCCCAGTGTGCCCGGGTCGAGGTGAAGTCCCCGTCAAGGCCTGCGGGGGCCGGAAGGGGCCATGGCCGCCGGGGCCCCGGAGGGAACCCGGAGCCCCGGCGGGAACCCCGGCGGGCCTACTCCTCGCCCGCCAGCTTCAGCGTCCGCAGCTTCTGCCCGGCGTACCAGGTGGCCAGTACGGTCACCGCCACCAGCAGCACCGTGGCCGTCGGCAGGCCCACGTCCGAGGTCACCAGGTCACCGCCGGCGAGCTTGTGGGCGACGGCCAGCGACCACTGCTGGACGCTGAGCGTGCGCGCGCCGGGCACCAGCGAGCCGAACAGCGCCTCCCAGACCAGCGCGTAGACGAGCCCGAAGACCACCGCGTGCCGGGAGACGGTGCCGAGCAGCAGGAACAGCGCCGAGTAGGCGATGGAGGACACCAGCGCGGCGACGGTGTAGGCGACGGCGACCTGCTGGCCGTTGCCGTTGAGGATCAGGCCCGCGATCAGGGTCGGGACCGCCGAGAACACCATGGTCACGGCGATGGCGACGATCAGCTTGGTGAAGATGATCGTGGGCCGTTTCAGCGGCTTGGACAGCAGATAGACGACGGAGCCGTCGTCTATCTCCGGTCCGATCGCGCCCGTGCCCGCGATGACGCCGATGATCGGCACCATCGTGGCGATCCCGAAGCCGCCGAGCACGTCGGAGGCCGTCTGGTCGTCGGCTCCGGTCAGGCCGCGTACGGCCACGGAGATCACGATCAGCAGCAGCGGCAGCGCGCCGAGAATGAGGGCCCGGCGACGGCCGAGCAGGGCCCGGTAGGTGAGCCGGGCGACGGTGGGGTCGTACATCTTCGGCCTCCTACGCCGCGACCAGATACGAGAAGACGGACTCCAGGGACTCATCGGACGGCGAGACCGTGAGCAGCCGGATGCCGTGGTCCCTGGCGACCCGCGGCAGCAGGGCGGTGAAGCGGCCGAAGTCGACGGCCTGTACGCGCAGCGCGCCCTCGGCCAGGTCGACCTCGATGCCCGCCGTCGAGGGGTCGGCGATCAGCGCGGCCGCGAGGGCGCGGTCGTCGCTGGAGCGGACCAGGTAGCGGTGCGGGCGGTCGGTCATCAGCCGACGGATCTTGCGGAAGTCGCCACTGGCGGCGTGCCTCCCCGCGACGACGACCTCGATGTGCCGGGCGAGCTGTTCGACCTCTTCGAGGATGTGCGAGGAGAACAGCACCGTGCGGCCCTCGTCGCCCATCGTCCGCAGCAGCTCCATCAGTTGCATGCGCTGGCGCGGGTCCATGCCGTTGAACGGCTCGTCCAGCAGGAGCAACGACGGGTCGTGGACCAGCGCGCTCGCCATCTTCACGCGCTGCCGCATGCCCTTGGAGTACGTGGAGATCTTCCGGTCCTGCGCGTACTCCATCTCGACCGTGGCGAGGGCCCGTTGGGCGGCCTTGTCACCGAGACCGTGCAGCTCGGCGTTGGCGACGACGAACTCGCGGCCGGTGAGGAAGTCGTACATCGCCTCGCGCTCGGGGACGATGCCGATGTGCCGGTAGATCTGCTCGTTGCGCCACACCGGCTGTCCGTCGAGGGTGACCGTGCCGGTGGAGGGGGCGAGGAAGCCGCCCATCATGTTGATCAGGGTGGACTTTCCGGCACCGTTGGGTCCGAGCAGGCCGGTGACGCCGGGGCCGATGGTCATGGTGATGTCGTTGACGGCGACCACATTGCCGAACCAGCGCGAGACGTGGTCGATGCTGAGCGTGGTCACAGTCCCACCTTCTTGTAGCGGCGCATCAGCAGGCCGTAGCTGCCGGCGATCAGGGCGAGCACGACCAGGACGTAGACCAGGCCCTGCCCGGTCGACGGGTTCACAGCGCCGGGGTTGCGGGCGGTCGCGCCCAGGAAGGCCGACTGGACGCCGTCGATGAGCGTGACCGGCGAGAACAGGCCGATCCAGGGGATGGCGGAGGTGTGGTTCTGCACATCGGCGATGGCCTGGAGGGTGCTGACCGCTCCGTAGGAGATGACGAGCACGGCGATCACGGCGGCGATGCCGAAGCCGCGGCGCGGGGTGACGGCGGCGATGACCAGGCCGATGCCGGCGAAGAGCAGGGAGAGCAGGGCCACGGAGACCAGCCCCTCGGCGAATTCCTTCGTCTGGTGGGCGAAGCCCAGCTTGGACAGCAGCGCGCCCACGTACATCACGAGCAGGGGAGCGGCGGTCAGGACGAAGATCGCCGAGGCGAGCGCGGCGAACTTGGCGCGTACGTAGTCGGCGGTCTCGATGGGCCGCGAGAAGTACAGCGGGACCGTCTTGAAGCGCAGGTCGCGGGAGACTGCCTGGGGTGCCTGCGAAGCGACGTACAGGCTGATCACGGCCTGCAGCATGATCGCGTAGCGGGTGTAGGCCACCGGCAGTTCATGCGCCTTGGTGAAGACCGCGACGGCCACCATGATGGCCGCGGGCACGCACATCACGGCGAACAGCAGCATCGGCAGCACCTTGGACTTGGCCGAGCGGCCGAGGCCGTAGGCGCCGCGCAGGGACTGCGCGTACAGCGAACGGCGGGCGTAGGCCCGGCCGAGGCGCGGGCCGTCGTAGCCGCGGTAGCCGATGTCGTGGATGCGGGTCTGGTCGCCCATGGGCGAGGTCATGGGCTGCACGGGGTGCTCAACCGCCATGGCCGACGGCCTCCTTCCGCTGCTCGTCGCCGCTGTGCTCGGCGCTGCTGGTGAACACCTCGGAGATGTGGTGCCGGCGCTGCTCCATGCGCACCAGGCCGAGGCCGAGGTCGGCGACCACGTCCCGGACCAGGTCGTACGTCTCCTCGCCCTGGGTGGTGAGCAGCAGGATGTGTCCGGCGCCGGGCAGTCCGGCGCCCTCGTTCTCGGTCTCCACCCCGCGTGCGTGGAGCTCGTCGCGGACCGCGCGGGTGCCATCGGGGTGGGTGTCGCTGTCGGTGACCTCGATCGCGAGGGTGGTCGTGGTCTGGGTGAAGTCGGTGGTGGAGCTGGAGCGCAGGAGCTTGCCGCCGTCGATGACGACGACGTGGTCGCAGGTGCGCTCCAGTTCACCGAGGAGGTGGGAGGTGACCAGGACCGAGATGCCGAAATCGGTATGGATGCGGCGGATCAGGCCGAGCATCTCGTCCCGGCCGACCGGGTCGAGGCCGTTGGTCGGCTCGTCCAGGAACACCAGCTGCGGGTCGTGCACCAGCGCCTGGGCGAGCTTGACCCGTTGCTTCATGCCGGTCGAGTAGCCGCCGATGGGGCGGTAGCGCTCCTCGTACAGTCCGACGTGGCGCAGGGTGTCCGCGGTGCGCTCACGCGCGGCGGTGGGCGGCAGGCCGGACATGCGCGCCATGTGGACGACGAACTCGGTGGCCGAGACGTCGGGTGGCAGGCAGTCGTGCTCCGGCATGTAGCCGACGCGCTCGCGGATGGCGCCGCCCTTGGAGGCGACGTCGAGGCCGAGCACCTCGGCGCGGCCCTCCGTGGCGGGAGACAGACCCAGCAGGATCTTGATCAGGGTGGACTTGCCGGCGCCGTTGGCTCCGACGAGTCCGGTCACACCGGCTCCGATGTCCACGGACAGCCGGTCGAGCGCGGTCACCCGGGGGAACCGCTTGCTCAGGCTTTCGGTCGCGATCACAGTCACGCCCACGACGGTAGTGATTCAGGCCACGACGGTCGTCAGACCTCAGAGCCGTCTTCGTGTCAGACCCAAGTATTACGGGGCCCTAGGGGATGCCACGCCTAAGGGTTACCCGGGGTTCTCCACAGCCTGTCAGCCGTCCTATTGACGCGGCCTCTAACAACTGCCACATTCACCAGAGTCAAGTTACGGACGAGTACGGCGGTCCACAGACGAGTCGGCGCATCGACGGGACGAGTCGGCGACGCGACGGGACGGGGCGGCATGACGACGGCAGTGAGCAGCGAACTCTCCGTGGAATTGCGGGGGTTCAGGCGGGTGCAGAGCCTCGCCTACGAGTGCGCGGAGGCAGTCGCGGCGCGGCTGGAGCCGGGCGTGACCGAGCGCGAGGCGGCGCGGATGCAGCGGGAGTGGCTGCGCGAGCGCGGGGTGCGGGACTGGTTCCACCTGCCCTTCGCCTGGTTCGGCGACCGCACGGCGTTCGTGAACTTCCGCATACCGCTGCAGTTCTTCCCCACCGACCGCGCCCTGGAGCCCGGGATGCCGTTCATCCTGGACATGGCGCCGGTCTACGAGGGCTGCACGGCGGACATCGGCTACTCGGGCTCACTCGGCGTCAACCCGGTGCAGGACCGGCTGATGGCCGACCTGGAGGCGCACCGCGAGCTGATCCTGCGCGAGGTGCGCGAGCGGCGGCCGCTGCGCGAGATCTACGAGGAAGTGGACCGGCTCATGGTCGGCCAGGGGTATGCCAACCGGCATCGCGCGTACCCGTTCGGCGTGATCGCCCACAAGGTGGACCGCGTGAAGCAGGGCCGCTTCTCCCCGCACCTGTTCGGGTTCGGCGCGCAGTCCCTGAAGGGCCTGGCCTCCGACGCGCTGCACGGCCACCGCGAGGGCTGGTCGCCGCTGTGGTCGCCGTACCGCTTCTCCGACCATCCGCCGCAGCCGGGCCTGTGGGCGGTCGAACCGCACCTCGGATTCCGGGGCACGGGTGCGAAGTTCGAGGAGATCCTCGTGGTCACCGACTCCGAGGACCCCGAGGAGAGCGCGTTCTGGCTGGACGACGATCTGCCGCACGTGCGGCGCTGGGCGGAGGAGAAGTGACGCTGAAAGGTGCGCGGGAGCGCCGGGTGGCGACCGGCGGGGTCGAGCTGTGCGTGGCCGAGCTGGGCGATCCGGAGCAGCCCACGGTGGTGCTGGTGCACGGCTACCCGGACAGCAAGGAGGTCTGGTCCGAGGTCGCCGTCCGCCTGGCCGACCGCTTCCACGTGGTCCTGTACGACGTTCGGGGCCACGGTCGTTCGACGGCGCCCAAGCCGCTGCGCGGCGGCTTCACGCTGGCCAAGCTCACCGACGACTTCCTGGCCGTCGTGGACGCCGTGAGCCCGGACCGCCCGGTGCACCTGGTCGGCCACGACTGGGGCTCGGTGCAGTCCTGGGAGTTCGTCACGGTCGGCCGCGCCGAGGGCCGTATCGCCTCCTTCACCTCGATCTCCGGCCCGTCCCTGGACCACTTCGGGCACTGGATCAACGCGCGCGTGAAGCGTCCGACGCCCCGCCGGGTGGGCCAGCTCATCGGCCAGGGCGCCAAGTCCTGGTACGTGTACCTGCTTCACACTCCGGCCCTGCCGGAACTGGCCTGGCGCGGCCCCCTCGGCAAACGCTGGCCGAAGATCCTCCAGCGGTTCGAGAAGGTCCCCGGCGGCGACTACCCGACCCCCTCCCTTCCCTCCGACGCGGCGCACGGCGCCTGGCTGTACCGGGACAACGTCCGCGCCCGACTGCTCAGGCCGCGCCCGGACGCGTACGCGCACGCGCCCGTGCAGCTCATCACGCCCCAGGGGGACGCGTTCCTCTCGGAGCGCCTGTACGACGACCTGGCGCAGTGGGTGCCCAGGCTGACCCGCCACACGCTCCCGGCCAAGCACTGGGTCCCGCGCACCCGCCCTGATCAACTCGCCTCTTGGATCGAGGAATTCGTCATGTCCGTGGACGGCGGCCGCCCCGAGCCCAAGGCCACCGGCCGGCACGCCGACCGGTTCGGCGGCCAGCTGGTCCTGATCACCGGGGCCGGCAGCGGCATCGGCCGGGCCACGGCGTTCGCGTTCGCGGAGGCCGGCGCGCGCGTGGTGGCCGTCGACCGCGACGCCGAGGCCGCCGCCCGCACCGTCGAGCTGTCCCGGCTGATCGGTGCGCCCGAGGCCTGGGCGGAGACGGCCGACGTCTCCGACGAGCAGGTGATGGAGAAGCTCGCGGAGAGGGTGCACCGCGAGTACGGCGTGCTGGACGTGCTGGTCAACAACGCGGGCATCGGGCTGTCGGGCTCCTTCTTCGCCACCACCTCCGAGGACTGGCGCAAGGTCCTGGACGTCAATCTCTGGGGCGTGATCCACGGCTGCCGGCTCTTCGGCGCGCGGATGGCCGAGCGCGGCCAGGGCGGCCACATCGTCAACACCGCCTCGGCGGCGGCGTTCCAGCCCTCCCGGGCCCTGCCCGCCTACGCAACCTCCAAGGCGGCGGTGCTGATGCTCTCCGAGTGCCTGCGCGCCGAACTCGCCGGGCAGGGCATCGGGGTGAGCGCGATCTGCCCCGGCATCGTCAACACGAACATCACCTCCACGGCCCGCTTCGCCGGAGTGGACGAGGCGGAGGAGCGGCGCCGCCAGAAGAACTCGGCCCGTCTGTACGGTCTGCGCAACTACCCACCGGAGAAGGTCGCCGAGGCCGTCCTGGACGCCGTGGCCCGCAACAGAGCGGTGGTGCCGGTGACGCCGGAGGCGCGGGGCGCGCATCTGCTGTCGCGTTTTCTGCCGGGGGCGTTGCGGGGGCTGGCTCGGGTGGAGCCGAAGGTGTAAGGACCTGGGGATCGCGCCGTTGGGGGAAGGCCATTGCGGGGTGCGGATGCGTTGTGGCTGGTCGCGCAGTTCCCCGGGCCCCAAAGAACCTACCCCGTGGAGGACTTGGCCGACCAAACCCACACCACCGTAAGAACCGTCCGCTCCTACCAGGACTGCGGATGAACGGTGATCCGGACATGTTCCCCGGGCCGGGCCCCCAAGGACTTTCCGTGGCCGTCGAGTTGCATGCGGTCGGTGTGCCGCTCTGCGCGATCGCGCGTCATCTAAGGGAGTTGAGGGGCAGGTCGAGCACGTCGTCGCCCGTTTCCTGGAGTTCACCACCGAGTACGACTTCGCCCCTCACCTGGACGATCCCGGTCACCGTACGGACGACGCACGCGGCGGAAGCCGCGGCACTGGTACGCAGACTGAGCCCTCTGGCCCAGCAGACCATGGATGCCGAACTTGCCCACGCCGTACGAGCATTGGTGACCCACCATCTGCGCACACACCGGGGTGGGGAGAAACCTGCGGAGGGGCCATCGGGCACCCGTTTCGCCGCTCCGCCCACCGAGGCGATCTACGCCGTGCAAAGGCCTGTTGGGAGTGATCATGTTTCCGGGTTCATCGCCCTTGCAGTCGAACGCGAGGTGAACGCAAGCACCTTGGACCCTTGGACCTCAGGTGCCTCACAGAACAAGGAAGTTCTCGAAACGCCCTAATCCGCAAGTCACTTGTCCACAGACTCGTCAATTTCCCTGTGGATAAAGCCACTTGCTTGTGGACCAAACCTACGAGCAAAAAGAACCTGCGTGATCCACGTCTCTCCCGCACCCTGGACACATGGATGAAAGACGCACCGTGAAGGTGTCGAAGTACCTCTCGAAACACCTGCGCCACCAGCCAGAGCGCATCGGGCTCACCCTGGATCAGGGCGGCTGGGTGGAGATCGACACACTGATCGCCGCGGCCGCCGCCCACGGCTTCCGGTTCACGCGCGAGGAACTGGACCACGTGGTGGCCGCCAACGACAAACAGCGCTTCAAGATCGAGGGCAGCCGGATCCGCGCCAGCCAGGGCCACAGCATCGAGGTCGATCTCGGGCTGCCACCGGCGACCCCGCCGCCGTACCTCTACCACGGGACCGTCGCTCGCAACCTGGACGCAATCCGGGCGGACGGCCTCAAGCCCATGAGCCGGCACGACGTCCACCTCTCCGCCGACAGCGAGACCGCCACGCGGGTCGGCGCCCGGCGCGGCCGCCCCGTGGTGCTCACCGTCGACGCCGGGGCCATGCACCGCGATGGCCACGTCTTCCATGTCAGCGCCAACGGGGTCTGGCTGACGAAGGCCGTACCCCCGCGCTACCTGCGGTTTTCTGGATCGCGCTGAATGTTCGGTCCCGTGCCTGCCCCGACCCCCGGCTGACACGCACACCGGTCTGCCGTCATGATCAGTGGTATGGACCACCCGCCGGACCGCCCCGAGCACCTGCCGACCACCGAGGCCGCCGTCACCGCGCTGCGCGCCCTCGCCGCCCACTACGCGCGCGAGATCGAGGTGACCCACGACATCGGCGCCGACCAGACCTCGCGCCGCAGCGCCGCGGGCATCGGCGTGACCACCGACCCCGACGGCTCCCTGCCGCACGAGGCGTACGTCGAGTTCGGCGGCGTACCCCGGGTGAGCGTGCGTCTCTACCCGGAGGACGACGCGCTGATCACCGTCGAGGGCATCGAGTGTCCCGACATCCCGCGCGACGACGTGCCCGCCTTCCTCCGCTCCGCCTTCGAGGGTCTCGCCCATGTCAAGGCGCGCCGCTTCCCGCCCGGCTACCGCCTCGTCGTCCCGTTGCCCGGCGACCGCACGCACAAGGAGTACGTCCCCCTGGCCCTGCTCAGCCCGTGGCTGAGCAGCCGCGTACGGTGACCGTTTGGTCCGTTGTCCCGGGGTCCGCTTACTCTCGGACGCATGAGTCTGCGTCTGAGCACCGTGATCCTGCCGTACCGCCGCTGGAGCGAGGGCGCCCGTTCGGCCTGGGTGCGGGCCGAGCAGCTCGGCTTCCACACGGCTTACACCTACGACCACCTGTCCTGGCGCAGCTTCCGTGACGGCCCGTGGTTCGGCGCGGTTCCCACGCTGACCGCCGCCGCTGCCGCCACCGAGCGGCTGCGCCTCGGCACCCTGGTGACCTCGCCGAACTTCCGGCACCCGGTGACCCTCGCCAAGGAGCTGATCTCCCTCGACGACATCTCCGGCGGCCGGATCACCCTCGGCATCGGCGCCGGCGGCACCGGCTTCGACGCGACGGCGCTGGGCCAGGAGCCGTGGAGCCCGCGCGAGCGCGCCGACCGGTTCGCCGAGTTCGTGCCGCTGCTGGACCAGCTCCTCACCGAGGACGCGGTGACGCACGAGGGCCGCTTCTACTCGGCGCACGAGGCCCGGAACATCCCGGGCTGCGTGCAGCGGCCCCGGCTGCCGTTCGCAGTGGCGGCCACCGGACCGCGCGGCCTCAGGCTCGCCGCGCGGCACGGCCAGGCGTGGGTGACCACCGGCGACCCGAAGCTGTACGAGAACGGTACTCCGCAGCAGTCCGTCGAGGCCCTGCGCGGGCAGATCGCCAAGCTGTCCGAGGCCTGCGCGGACGCCGGGCGGGACGTGACCGGCCTCGACAAGATCCTGCTCACGGGCTTCACCCCGGACCGCGCCCGGCCGCTTCAGTCCCTGGACGCCTTCGTGGACTTCGCCGGCCGGCACCGGGAACTGGGCTTCACCGAGATCGTGATCCACTGGCCCATCCCGGACTCCGACTTCGCCGCGGACGAGAAGGTCTTCGAGCAGATCGCCATGGAGGCCACCGCCCAGCTGGACTGATCGGTACTTCGGCGAGGGCTCGACGTCATCTGTGTCTCATCTGTGCGGAGTTCCGCACGGCCGTGCGGGCATATGCGCGAGAATGACCGGGTGACCTCTGCGACCAGACAGCCCGGGACCCCGTCCGCCGCCGTACGGCCGCGGCTGATCGCCACCGACCTCGACGGCACCCTGCTGCGCGACGACAAGTCGGTCTCCCCGCGGACCGTGGCCGCGCTGGCCGCCGCCGAGGAAGCGGGCATCGAGGTCTTCTTCGTCACCGGCCGCCCGGCCCGCTGGATGGACGTCGTCAGCGACCACGTACACGGCCACGGCCTGGCGATCTGCGGCAACGGCGCCGCCGTGGTCGACCTGCACGGCGGCCCCGGCGCCCACCGCTTCGTGAAGGTGCGCGAACTGGCGCGTGAGAACGCCCTGGCCGCCGTACGGCTGCTGCGCGCGGCGGCGCCCGGCACGGTGTTCGCGGTGGAGCAGACGTACGGCTTCCACCAGGAGCCGTACTATCCCAAGCTGCACATGGAGATCCCGGACAACCTCCTGCCCGCCGAGCGCCTCCTCGCCGCCGACGGCCCGGACGCCGACCAGCCCGTGCTCAAGATCCTTGCCTACCATCCGGATCTCGACCCGGACGCCTTCCTCACCCTCGCCCGGCTCGCGATCGGCGGCCGCGCCAACGTCACCCGCTCCAGCCCCAGCGCCCTGCTGGAACTGAGCGGTCCCGACGTCTCCAAGGCCAGCACGCTCGCCCTGTGCTGCGCCGAGCGGGGTATCTCGCACGAGGAGGTCGTAGCCTTCGGCGACATGCCCAACGACGTCGAGATGCTGACCTGGGCCGGCCAGTCCTACGCGATGGGCAACGCCCACCCGGACGTCATCGCCGCCGCGTCGGGCCGTACGGTCGCCAACAACGAGGACGGCGTCGCGGTCGTGATCGAGCAACTGCTAGCCGACAGCATCTGAGGCACCGCCCTCTCGGCAAGGCGAATCGGGGTTACCGTCACCGCGCTCCGACCAGCGACTCCGACTCCGCCTCCCGCCGGGCGAGCGCCCGCAGTGGCCCGTCCACCGCAAGGAGCTCCGCGTAGGTTCCCCGCTGCACCACCCGGCCCGCGTCGAGCACGATCACCTCGTCCACCGCCTCCAGTCCCGCCAGCCGGTGCGTGATCAGCAGCGTCGTACGGCCCTCAGTGGCGGCCAGCAGATCCGCGGTCAGGGCGTCGGCCGTCGGCAGGTCCAGATGCTCGGCGGGCTCGTCGAGGACCAGGACGGGGAAGTCGGCCAGCAGGGCGCGGGCCAAGGCCAACCGCTGCCGCTGACCGCCGGACAGCCGGGCCCCGTGCTCGCCGACCAGCGTGTCCAGGCCATCGGGCAGCCCGTCCACCCAGTCCAGCAGCCTGGCTCGGTCCAGCGCCCGGCGCAGATCGGCCTCGGTGGCGTGCTTCCTGGCCAGCAGCAGGTTCTCGCGCACCGAGCTGTCGAAGAGATGCGCGTCCTGCGCACACAGCCCGACAAGTCGCCGCACGTCGTCACCGTCCAGCGCGTACGCGTCCACACCGGCGAGCGTGTAAGAGCCCTCCTGCGGGTCGAGGAAGCGCAGCAGCACCTGGGCGAGGGTCGTCTTGCCGGCGCCGGACGCCCCGACCACCGCGATCCGCCGCCCCTCCTCCAAGGTGAGATCGAAGCCGGCCACCGCGTCTTGCCGCTGCCCCTCGTACCGCGCTGCCAGCCCCTTGACGACCACCGGGAACGGCGAGGCGGGCGCCTGCCGGGGCAGCTCGGGCTCGTGCACGGGCTCCGGAGCGTCCAGCACCTCATGGACTCGCTCCGCGCTCTGCCGCACCCGCTGCCGGTGGCGCACGGCGAGCGGCAGTCCCAGTACGGCCTCGAAGGCGGCCAGGGGAGTGAGGACGACCACGGCCATCGCCACACCGCCGAGCCGGCCCGCTGCCACCGCCTGGGCGCCGAACAAGGCGGCCGCCGTGACGGTCAGGCCGGAGATCAGCGCGGTGAGCCCGTCGCCGAGCGCGGTCACGGCGGCGGCGCGCGAGGCGATCCGGGTGAGGGTGCCGTCGGCTCGCCGGGCCGCGTCCGCACGGGCGGGCAGCGCGCCGGCCACGGTCAGCTCGGCGGTTCCGGTGAGCAGATCGGTGACCCGGGTGGCGAGGGCGCCCCGGGCCGGGGCCAGCCGTCGCTCGGTCCGCCGGGCCACGGTCGCGGTGACCAGCGGGACGCCGACGCCGGCCGCCACGAGACCCGCCGCGAGGGCGGCCCCGGCCTCGGGGAGCAGCCAGGCCGTGAAGCCGACGGAGGCGGCGGAGACGGTGACGGCGACCGAGGCGGGCAGCAGCCAGCGCAGCCAGTAGTCCTGCAGTTCGTCGACGTCCGCGACCAGCCGGGTGAGCAGATCACCGCGCCGGGCGCTCCGCAGCCCCGCCGGCGCCAGTCGCTCCAGCCGCCGGTACACGGCGACCCGGGTGTCGGCCAGCATCCGCAGCACGGCGTCGTGCGACACCAGCCGCTCGGCGTACCGGAACACGGCCCGCCCGATCCCGAAGGCCCGCGTGGCCGTCACGGCCACCATCAGATACAGCACCGGAGGCTGCTGCGACGCCCGCGAGATGAGCCACCCCGAGGTCGCCATCAGCCCGACGGCACTACCGAGCGCAAGGCTGCCGAGCACCAACGCCCACACCAGCCGCCCCCGCTGCGGCCCGGCAAGCGCACGAACCCGCGCCAGCACACGCCGGGACCGCACCGAAAGCCCCGCGACCGAGCCATGTTCCAACGACCCGCGCAGAGCCGCCGACAAGCCAATCTCCACCTGCCCCGGCCGAGCCCGCTCCGGCCCACCATCCAGCTGACCAGACGCGGAGCCCCGCGGGCCACCTTCCAGCCCACCGATCCCCGAGGCCTGCGAGCCTCCATCCAGCCGACGGGACCCGGAGCCCTGCTGGTCACCTTCCACCCCATCCAGCCGACCGGACCCGGAGCCCTGTGGGTCACCTGACAGCCCGACGAGGTGACCGGCCCGCAGGCCACCGTCCAGCCTCCCGAGGCGACCGGTCTGCGGGCCACCGTCCAGCCCCCCGAGCCCGGACACCAACGGACCACCTTCCAGCCCACCGAGTCGGGTGGCGGGTGGGCGAGGAAGGGGGTCCAGGGGGCGGATCCCCCTGGAAGGCCAGCTGCCGCTCCGGGCGCTCGACAACTCCGTACTCTCCAGCCGCACCACTCGATCCGCAACCTCCAGCAAGGCCGGCCGGTGCACCACCAACAGCACCGTTCGACCCACCGAAAGCTTCCGCACCGCCGCCACAACCTCCGCCTCCGTCGCCCCATCCAGCGAGGCCGTCGGCTCGTCCAACAACAGCACGGGCCGGTCGGCGAGAAACGCCCGCGCAAGAGCCAACCGCTGCCGCTGCCCCGCCGACAGCCCGGCCCCGTCCTCCCCGAGCACGGTCTCCGCCCTCTCGGGCAGCGCGTTCACGAACTCCAGCGCACCAGCGTGCCGCAGCGCCCGCCGTACGGCACGGTCGTCCGCATCGGGCCGCGCCAACCGCACATTCTCCGTAATGGTCCCGGCATACAGATGCGGCCGTTGCGACACCCACGCGATCCGCGACCGCCACTCCTCCAGATCAAGCTCCGCGAGATCGGCTCCCCCGACCCGCACCCGCCCCTCGCTGGGCGAGACGAACCCGAGCAGCACGTTGAGCAGCGTCGACTTGCCCACGCCGCTCGGCCCTACCAGCGCCACCGTCTCACCGGGTTCGACGCTGAACGACACATCCGCCACGGCGTCCACCGAACGACCGGGGTAGCGAACAGTGACCCCCTCGAAGGCCACAGCGCCGCCCGGAACCACACCCGTGCCGGACGCCGGAACCGGCGTCTGCAACACGTTGAAGATCTCCTCCGCCGCAGCCAGCCCCTCCGCCGCCGCGTGGTACTGCGCACCGACCTGCCGCAACGGAAGGTAGGCCTCGGGCGCCAGCACAAGGATCACCAGGCCGATGTACAGATCCATGTCACCGTGCACGAGCCGCATGCCGATCGTCACCGCGACCAGGGCGACCGACAGCGTGGCGAGCAACTCCAGCGCGAAGGAGGAGAGAAAGGCGATCCGCAGGGTCCGCAGGGTGGCCTGCCGGTACTCGCCGGTGATCCGGCGGATGGACTCGGCTTGCGCCTTCGCCCTGCCGAACACCTTCAGCGTGGGCAGCCCGGCGACCACGTCAAGGAAGTGCCCCGACAAGCGGGACAGCAGCCGCCACTGACGGTCCATCCGGGACTGGGTGGCCCAGCCGATCAACATCATGAAGAGTGGGATGAGCGGCAGGGTGCCGACGATAATCGCCGCCGATACCCAGTCCTCGGTGACGATCCGCGCCAGTACCGCCACCGGAACGACCACCGCGAGCCCCAACTGCGGCAGATAGCGCGAGAAGTAGTCATCGAGGGCGTCGACCCCGCGCGTGGCCAGCGTGACCAGCGAACCGGTGCGCTGCCCGGCCAGCCACCCGGGACCAAGCGCCGCCGCCCGGTCGAGGAGCCGCCCCCGCAGTTCGGACTTCACCGCCGCGCTCGCCCGATGGGCGGCGAGTTCGGTGAGCCACGCGACAATCGACCGACCCACGGCCACGGCGGCCAACAGCAGCAGGGGAGAGCGCAGTTCAGCGACGGACTGCCCGTGCTGGAACGCACCGACGACGACCTCGGCGATAAGCATCGCCTGGGCGATGACCAGCCCCGCGCCGACGGCTCCCAGGCCGACGACCGCCACGAGGAAAAAGCGCGTGGCGCGGGCGTAGCGCAGCAGACGTGGATCGATTGGTTTCACGTGAAACGTGCCCTTCGGCCCAGAGGGTGTGTTTCACGTGAAACCACCCTCGACGGACTCAGTGCGCGGCGCCGGCCGCAGCATCGGGAGCGATGTGCTGCGTTCCGATCCGCTTGCGGAAGACCCAGTAGGTCCAGCCCTGGTAGAGCACAACGAGAGGCGTGGCGATGGCCGCCAGCCACGTCATGATCTTCAGGGTGTAGGGGCTCGACGAGGCGTTGGTGACCGTCAGGCTCCAGTCACCGTTGAGCGTGGACGGCATGACGTTCGGGAAGAGCGACAGGAAGAGCATCGCCACGGCGGCCACGATGGTGACGCCGGACAGCCCGAACGCCCATCCCTCACGCCCGAACTGGTTGGCCACCAGAGCGGCAACCAGCGCGGCAACCGCCACAACGAGGGCCACCAGGCTCTTGCCGTCACCATTGTCGGCCTGCGTCCACAGCAGGAAGCCGACCGCCACGACGGCCGTGACGAGACCGACCCACAGTGCCAGCTTCCGTGCCCGCACCCGGATGTCCCCCACGGTCTTGAGCGCGGTGAAGACCGCTCCGTGGAAGGTGAACAGGGTGAGCGTGACCAGACCGCCGAGCAGGGCGTAGGGGTTGAGCAGGTCCCCGACGCTGCCGACGTACTCGAAATGCTGGTCGATCTTCACACCCCGCACGATGTTCCCGAAGGCCACGCCCCACAGGAACGCCGGGATCAGCGAGGTCCAGAAGATGGCCGTCTCCCAGTTGCGCTGCCAGTTCTCGTCGGGCCGCTTGGCCCGGTACTCGAAGGCGACGCCCCGGACGATCAGGCAGACCAGGATGATCAGCAGCGGCAGGTAGAAGCCGGAGAAGAGGGTGGCATACCACTCGGGGAACGCGGCGAAGGTCGCGCCGCCTGCCGTGAGCAGCCACACCTCGTTGCCGTCCCAGACGGGCCCGATGGTGTTGATCAGCACCCGGCGCTCCGGCCGGTTGCGGGCCAGCAGCTTGGTGAGGATCCCGACCCCGAAGTCGAAGCCCTCCAGGAAGAAGTAGCCGGTCCACAGGACGGCGATCAGGACGAACCAGACGTCGTGAAGTTGCATGACTGTCCCCCAGGCCTAGTACGAGAAGGCCATCGGCTTGTCGGCGTCACGGGTCTCGCCGCCGATCTTCGTGGGCGGGTTGAGGTCGGCCTCGGTCAGCTCGGGCGGGCCGGCCTTGATGTACTTCGCGAGCAGCTTGACCTCGATCACGGCGAGGATCGCGTACAGCGAGGTGAAGACGATCATCGAGGTCAGGACCTCGGCCTGGGAGACACCGGGGGAGACCGCGTGCCGGGTCTGCAGGACGCCGTAGACAACCCACGGCTGGCGGCCCATCTCGGTGAAGATCCAGCCCCAGGAGTTGGCGATCAGCGGGAAGGCCAGGGTCCAGGTCGCGATGCGCCAGTACCAGGGCGTGAGCTTGGGGCTGAGCGCCTTGTTCTTGAACAGCACCAGATGCGGTACCTCGTCCTCGCCGACCCGCAGATGCTGCGGCAGCATGAACTTCTGGCGGGTCAGCCACAGTCCGGCCAGGCCGATGGCGAGGGAGGCCATGCCGAAGCCGATCATCCAGCGGAAGCCCCAGAAGGCGACCGGGATGTTGGGCCGGTAGTCACCCGGGCCGAACTTCTGCTGCTCGGCCTTGTTGACGTCGTTAATGCCGGGGACGTACGAGGTGAAGGAGTCGTCGGCGAGGAAGGACAGCAGGCCCGGGATCTCGATCGCGACGGTGTTGTGGCCCTTCTCCACGTCACCGTAGGCGAAGATCGAGAAGGGTGCCGGCTTCTGGCCGTCCCACAGCGCCTCGGCGGCCGCCATCTTCATCGGCTGCTGCTTGAACATCACCTTGCCGAGGGTGTCGCCGCTGACCGCGGTGAGCAGACCGGCGATGACCACGGTGACCAGGCCGAGCCGCAGCGAGGTCTTCATCTCGCGGATGTGCTTCTTGCAGGCCAGGTGGTAGGTGGCGATGCCCACCATGAAGGCACCGCCGGTCAGAAAGGCCGCGGACAGGGTGTGGAAGGCCTGGCTGAGGGCGGTGTTCTGGGTGAGCACGGCCCAGAAGTCGGTCAGTTCGGCACGGCCCTTCGCCTTGTCGATCTTGTAGCCGACCGGATGCTGCATCCAGGAGTTGGCCGCGAGGATGAAGTACGCCGACAGGATCGTGCCGATCGAGACCATCCAGATGCAGGCCAGGTGGATCTTCTTGGGCAGCTTGTCCCAGCCGAAGATCCACAGGCCGATGAAGGTGGACTCGAAGAAGAACGCGATCAGTGCCTCGAAGGCGAGCGGGGCGCCGAAGATGTCACCGACGAAGCGGGAGTAGTCCGACCAGTTCATGCCGAACTGGAACTCCTGCACGATGCCTGTGACCACACCCATCGCGATGTTGATCAGGAAGAGCTTGCCCCAGAACTTCGTCGCTCTGAGGTACTTCTCCTTCTCCGTGCGCACCCAGGCCGTCTGCAGCCCGGCCGTAAGGGCGGCCAGGGAGATCGTCAGCGGGACGAACAGGAAGTGGTAGACGGTGGTGATGCCGAACTGCCAGCGCGCCAGTGTCTCCGGCGCCAGAGCCAGGTCCACGTCGTCACTCTCCTTACTACGCCGCGATACAGCGGCGATTCGCCCCGTCTGTCGCGCACATACGGGGCAAACGGGACGTGCTTGTGAACGCGTTCACATTCACAAGCCATTATGACGTACCGATTTTCGGGCCGGTAGGGCGGGGTGGCCCTCCCGCCGCAACGTCAAGATCTTGGCAGCGACTTCAACATCTTGTTGAATTGCGCGCCATGCAGATACGTATCTCCTGGCCCGCGGGAAACATCACCGCGACCCTCGAAGCAGACACCCCCACCGTGCAGGCCCTCGCCAAGGCACTGCCGCTCACCTCCAGCGCCTACACATGGGGCAAGGAGGTCTATTTCGACACAGGTGTCACTGTTTCACGTGAAACGGACGCCCTGCAGGTCGTGGAGCCGGGCACGGTGGCCTTCTGGACAGACGGCGACGCGCTCGCCCTCCCCTACGGCCCGACACCGATCTCGCGAGGCGACGAATGCCGCCTCGCGAGCCCGTGCAACGTTCTGGGAAGCCTGGACGGGGATGCCCGCGTTCTGGCGACCGTACGAGATGGCGACCCCATCCGTGTGGAACTGATCGACAAGTAGAGCCCGCGCCAGGGCTACAGCTCCTTGCGGAACGCCTCCGCCACCTTCAGGAAGATGTCGTTCGCCTCGTTCTCCCCGACCGTCACCCGCACACCCTCGCCCGGGAACGGCCGGATCACCACACCGTGCTGCTCACAGGCCTGAGCGAACGCGACCGTACGCTCCCCCAGCCGCAGCCAGACGAAGTTCGCCTGCGTCTCCGGCACCGTCCAGCCCTGGGCGCGCAGCGCGTCGACCACGCGCGCGCGCTCACACACCAGCGAGCCGACCCGTCCGAGCAGCTCGTCCTCGGCCCGCAGCGAGGCGATCGCCGCTTCCTGCGCGAGCTGGCTGACACCGAAGGGCACCGCCGTCTTGCGCAGCGCCGCCGCGACCGGCTCATGGGCGATCGCGAAACCGACGCGCAGCCCCGCGAGGCCGTAGGCCTTGGAGAACGTGCGCAGAACGCAGACGTTGGGCCGGTTCCGGTACAGCTCGACGCCGTCGGGCACCTCGGTGTCGCGGATGAACTCGCGGTAGGCCTCGTCCAGCACCACCAGGACATCGCCGGGCACCCGGTCGAGGAACCGCTCCAGCTCGGCCCGCCGCACCACCGTGCCGGTCGGGTTGTTGGGGTTGCAGACGAAGATCAGGCGCGTCCGGTCGGTGATCGCGTCCGCCATCGCGTCCAGGTCGTGCACATCGCCGGGCGTGAGCGGCACCTGCACCGACCGGGCGCCGCTGATCTGCGTGATGATCGGGTACGCCTCGAAGGACCGCCAGGCGTAGATCACCTCGTCACCGGGACCGCTGGTGGCCTGGAGGAGCTGCTGGGCGACGCCCACCGAGCCGGTGCCGGTGGCCAGGTGGGAGACCGGGACGCCGAAGCGCTCCGACAGCTCCTCCATCAGCCCGGTGCACGCCATGTCCGGATAGCGGTTGAAGTCGCAGGCGGCCGCCGTCACGCTCTCCATCACGCCGGGCAGCGGCGGATACGGGTTCTCGTTGGAGGACAGCTTGTAGGCAACCGGCCCGCCGGCCGCGGCGGGCTTGCCAGGCTTGTAGGTGGGGATACCCTCCAGCTCGGCGCGCAGCTTGGGGCTCGTCTCGCTCACCGCAGTCCTCCTCGCGACCACCGGCGGACGCCGCCGGCTTCCAATACTCCTCACCTTATGAGGATTCGGCCCCGGTGCGTACAGGTGGCGGTCCTGCAAAACGTGAACCAGATCCGCCCCGGCGCCATCCCAGCGCATCACCGTACGAAGGCGTACGTTTCAGGGGGCGCGCCGTACATATATCTATGCGCCGGTAGCTCGCGCCGTGGCGCGCATCACCCGTGCAGGTGAGTTGAGACCTCTTCGAGACATCGGGCACTTGGCAGGTCCATACGCGTCACTGCGTCACGTCCTGCCGCAGGATCGTTCAACTTCCTCTCTTTCAAAGGCAGTTGACGCTGTATGACCATGCAGAAACGTGCCTGTCAATGCGTGCATATGCGTCCGCACTACCCCACCGCATGAGCCCTACTATCGGCTCGCCATGACAGCAGCAGGGAAGCACCAGGTGAGCCGCGCGGAAACCTCACGTCGAGGCAGCCGGCCGGGCCGGGCGGGCATCAGAGACGTGGCCGCCGCCGCCGGAGTCTCCATCACGACCGTCTCCGACGCCCTCAACGGCAAGGGGAGACTCCCGGATGCCACCCGGCGCCATGTCCGCGAGGTCGCCGACCGGCTGGGATACCGTCCTTCCGCCGCCGCCCGCACCCTCCGTACCGGCAAGTCGGGTCTGATCGGCCTGACCGTGACGACGTACGGGGATGAACCTTTCACCTTCACGGAGTTCGCGTACTTCGCCGAGATGGCACGGGCCGCCACCTCGGCCGCGCTCGCCCGCGGCTACGCCCTCGTGATCCTGCCCGCGACCTCCCGCCACGACGTGTGGTCCAACGTCGCCCTGGACGGCACGGTCGTCATCGACCCCTCCGATCAGGACCCGGTGGTCAGCGAGCTCGTCCGGCAGGGACTGCCGGTCGTCTCCGACGGCCGGCCGGCCGGCTCGCTGCCGGTCACCGCCTGGGTCGACAACGACCACGAGGCCGCCGTCCTCGGCATCCTCGACCACCTCGCCGACGCCGGCGCCCGCCGCATCGGCCTGCTCACCGGCACGACGACGGACACGTACACCCACCTGTCCACCACCGCCTACCTGCACTGGTGCGAGCGGGTGGGCCAGGACCCGGTCTACGAGGCCTACCCGGCGCACGACCCGTGCGCGGGCGCCGTGGCCGCCGACCGGCTGCTCGCCCGCCCCGACCGGCCCGACGCGGTCTACGGCCTGTTCGACCCCAACGGCACCGACCTGCTGGCCGCCGCCCGGCGCTACGGGCTCCGTGTCCCCGACGACCTGCTGCTCGTGTGCTGCAGCGAGTCCATGGTGTACGCCAGCACCGAGCCGCCCATCACCACGCTCTCCCTGAAGCCCCGCCGTATCGGCACCGCCGTGGTCCAGCTCCTCATCGACGCCATCGAGGGCGTGGAGTCGGACCAGCCGGTCGAGCAGGTGATACCGACCGAGCTGATCGTGCGCACCTCCTCGCAGCGGCGCCCGCCGCGCACGACGGTCAGCCCCCCACGGTCGCCGGACGGCAGATAGCGCCGGAAAGCGGGGCGCTCACCCCGTGCATGCACCGGCCGAGAGAGGGGGCTCGGCGGGCCGGCGACCGGGGGCCGGGGGTTCGGCCGGTCGAGAGCCGGCCGAACACCTGCCCAAACGGGGCGAAAGCCGCGGTGAACTGGAGTCTTGTTCCGATTCACCACCCCTGGGTCATCACACGGCGCGACGCGCATTCCTATGATGGGCCCACGACACCGCGGACCGCTGCGACCAGGCAGTCCGAAGGGGTGCAGATGCGGCGCGATGGTGGAGGGGTCTGATGACTCAGGGGGCCGGTCAGGGACCCGAAGTGGAGCGGACGGCGACGCTGCGCGACTTCCGGGTACCTGCGTACGTCCACGAGACCGGACCGTACGTCCGCACCGCCCACCCGGGCGACACCCCGCCGCCCGCCGACCCGGCGTACCCCGACGACTACACACCCACCCAGCGCGACCTCCCGGTCATCAACCGCACCGAGACGGTCCAGGTCCCCGTCGAGACGGCATCCGCGGCCCCGGCCCCGCAGCCCGAGACCGGGCCGGGACCGCTGTTCGTCGTCGGAGACGTCCACGGGTACCTCGACGAACTGATGGCCGCACTGCAGGAGCAGGGACTGATCGACGCCTCCGGCCAGTGGTGCGCCGACACCACCCGGCTGTGGTTCCTCGGCGACTTCACCGACCGCGGGCCCGACGGCATCGGCGTCATCGACCTCGTGATGCGGCTGTCCGCCGAGGCCGCGGCGGCCGGCGGCTACTGCAAGGCCCTCATGGGCAACCACGAGCTGCTGCTGCTCGGCGCCAAGCGCTTCGGCGACACCCCCGTCAACTCCGGCGCGGGCACGGCCACCTTCCAGGCGGCCTGGCTGCTCAACGGCGGACAGAAGACCGACATGGACCGCCTCCAGGACCACCATCTGCAGTGGATGGCCCGGCTCGACGCCGTCGAGGAGGTCGACGGCTATCTGCTCGTGCACTCGGACACCACCGCCTACCTCGACTACGGCGACTCCATCGAGGCGGTCAACGACACCGTCCGCGAGACTCTCACCCGCAACGACGCGGACGAGTGCTGGGATCTGTTCCGCAAGTTCACCAAGCGCTTCTCCTTCCGCTACGAGGGCGGCGCCGACGCCGTGCGCTCGCTCCTCGATACGTACGGCGGCACCCGCATCGTTCACGGTCACAGCCCGATTCCCTATCTCCTCGGCGAGGTCGGCTCCGAGGACGGCGAGGAGGGCACCGGTCCCGTCGTGGAGGGACCGCACGTCTACGCCGACGGGCTCGCCATCGCGATGGACGGCGGGGTGACCATGGCCGGAAAGCTACTGGTCCGGCAACTTCCCCTGGCCACCTGACCGTTCCGCGAGCAGGCGCCCCCGGCGGAGTACCCGCAGGCCGGTGGGCAATTTCCGGCAACCCCCTGTCACCGTGTGCCGTCACGGCTCTACCATCGGCTTATCCGTAGCAGGCTCCCCTCCGTTTCTGCCCGACGGCTCGCCGGCGTGCGAGCCCCAAGCCCTACGGAGCATCGGGGGATGCACATGAACAGCGTTCCGCAGCACCTGCAGAGCGAGGACCGCCAGGAATTCGAGCGGCTCCTCGATGAGGCGCTGCGCTCCGCACCACAGCGACCGGAACTGGCCGCCGTCGGAGAGCGGCTCAATCCCGAACAACTGCGCACCATGGCGCTCAACGCCACCGCACTGATAACGGCCGCCGCCGCGGCCGAATACCAGCACTACGTGAAGATCCGCCAGGAACTGCGTCAACCGGCGATGACCCCCTCGGCCTCCGGTGACTCCGCTCCCGCGGACCAGAGTTCGGCCGTCCCCGGGCTCGTCGGCGGTTTCGGCGAGGCGACCGAGAGCACCGGCGCGGGTGCCGTCGCGGTCATCGCCGTACTGGCTCCCGTCCTCTCCGGAACCGCCGCGGCGATCTTCCTGCTCGTCGGATACATCCTGAAGACGCTGAGCCCCGGACAGACCTTCGCCCAAACCATGCTGACCGCGGGGTGGGTGTTCGGCGCGGTGACCGCGGCCACGATCCTCCTCGCCGCTGTCGGACTGCTCCTCACCGCCCTGCGCAACAGCAACTCGCCACAGGCCCAGGCGCTGGACGCGGCGCACCGGGAACTGGACAGCGCCAGAGAGGCCTGGCGGGACGCCCTGCTGGAGCGCGGCATCCTGCCGTTCCTCACGGAGGCACTCGCCGAGCCCCGACCAGCGGCCCCCCTGCACCGCACGACCCCACCCGCCCCGCGCGGCCGCATGCCCCGCCTGGGGTACGACCGCCCCGGTTTCAGCAGTCCCGACGACGGCACCCAGTCCGGCCGGCCGAGCTTCACCAGCCCGGACTACACGAGCCCGGACTTCGGTGGCCCGGAGCACCAGCCCGAGTAGCCCCACCGGCAGCCCGGACACGGCTCGCGCTCCCGACCGACGTGGGCCCGACCGGGCGGCCCACCGGTGTGCCGCCGTCCCGGTCGGCCGACCGGTCGGCGTCATGCCCGGCCGCATGGCGAAGCACCTCGAACGGCGCGGGTCACGGCCGGCCGAAGCCACCGAGGCACACGCACCATCGCGGCAAAGCGCACCACCGGCAAGATCGTCCTGACGCCCTGAGCGACACCAGCGGGGTCCGCGCCTCACGTGACGCCGGGCGGCGGCTCGGAAACGCGGACCGCTTGCGCCTGGCCCTCAGTCCGCGATCGGCAGGTACACCCGGTTACCCGCCGCCGCGAACTCCCTCGACTTCTGGGCCATGCCCTCCTCGATCTCCTCCTGGCTGCCGCCGTGTTGACGGCGGATGTCCTGGGAGATCTTCATGGAGCAGAACTTCGGCCCGCACATCGAGCAGAAGTGGGCCGTCTTGGCCGGCTCCGCCGGAAGGGTCTCGTCGTGGAACTCCCGCGCCGTGTCCGGGTCCAGAGCGAGGTTGAACTGGTCCTCCCACCGGAACTCGAAGCGGGCGTCGGACAGTGCGTCGTCCCACTCCTGGGCGCCCGGGTGCCCCTTGGCGAGGTCGGCCGCGTGCGCGGCGATCTTGTAAGTGATGACGCCGGCCTTGACGTCGTCACGGTTGGGCAGGCCCAGGTGCTCCTTGGGCGTGACGTAGCAGAGCATCGCCGTGCCCCACCAGGCGATCATCGCGGCGCCGATGCCGGAGGTGATGTGGTCGTACGCCGGCGCGATGTCCGTGGTCAGCGGGCCGAGCGTATAGAACGGAGCTTCATCGCAGATCTCCTGCTGAAGGTCGATGTTCTCCTTGATCTTGTGCATCGGGACGTGTCCCGGGCCCTCGATCATCGTCTGTACGTTGAAACGCCTGGCGATCCGGTTGAGTTCCCCGAGCGTCCTCAACTCCGCGAATTGCGCCTCGTCGTTGGCGTCCGCGATCGAACCGGGCCGCAGGCCGTCACCCAGCGAGTACGTGACGTCGTAGGCGGCGAGGATCTCGCAGAGCTCCTCGAAGTTCTCGTACAGGAACGACTCCTTGTGGTGCGCCAGGCACCACGCGGCCATGATCGAACCGCCACGCGAGACGATTCCCGTCTTGCGGTTGGCGGTGAGCGGCACGAACGGCAGCCGGACGCCCGCGTGGACGGTCATGTAGTCCACGCCCTGCTCGGCCTGCTCGATGACCGTGTCCTTGTAGATCTCCCAGGTCAGTTCCTCGGCCTTGCCGTCGACCTTCTCCAGGGCCTGGTAGAGCGGCACCGTCCCGATGGGGACAGGGGAGTTGCGCAGCACCCACTCGCGGGTGGTGTGGATGTTGCGGCCGGTGGAGAGGTCCATGACCGTGTCGGCACCCCAGCGGGTCGCCCAGGTCATCTTCTCCACCTCCTCCTCGATGGAGGAGGTCACCGCCGAGTTGCCGATGTTGGCGTTGACCTTCACCAGGAACCGCTTGCCGATGATCATCGGCTCGATCTCCGGGTGGTTGACGTTGGCCGGCAGCACCGCCCGGCCCGCCGCGATCTCCTCGCGGACGACCTCGGGAGACACGTTCTCCCGGATGGCCACGTACTCCATCTCCGGGGTGATCTCGCCCCTGCGGGCGTATGCGAGCTGCGTGACCGCCTCGCCGGCCCGGCCCCGGCGCGGCTGGCGCGGCCGTCCGGGGAAGACCGCGTCCAGGTTGCGCAGCCCGCCGCGCGGCGAGGTGTGCTTGATCCCGTCGTCCTCGGGACGAACGGGGCGGCCCGCGTACTCCTCGGTGTCCCCGCGGGCGATGATCCAGTTCTCCCGCAACGGCGGCAGGCCCCTGCGGACATCGGTGTCGACGAGTGGATCGGTGTACGGGCCCGACGTGTCGTACAGCGTGACCGACTGCCCGTTGGTGAGATGCACCTGACGGACCGGCACACGCAGGTCGGGGCGCGAACCCTCGACGTACGCCTTGTGCCAGCCGATGGACTTCCCGGCCTCCTGGGACATCTCGTCCTCAACGGAGGCAGGCGTGCATGCGTCCTTGTTGGTCATGAGACCTACTCCCTACGCCGGCATTACCCGGTAACAGGTTCGGCGGTCGACGCAGCGGTTTCCGTCTGTCGACATCCGCGCGGAACATCGCTTGTTCCACGTGAAACATCGCGCCTACGGAGGTCAGCGCCCTCTCAGCCCGGTGCTCCGAGCTCCCGCGTGTGCAAAGGTGCCTCCACGCTAGCGTCATGAGTGGCGCGGTGAACAGTGGGCCCCCTGCCGTTGTTGCGATGATCGGGCGGTGACCGGAATGCAACAGTACCCGTATCGGCCTCCCGAGCCGCGCCACCGACCGAGCTCGAGGCAGGGCGATGACGGCCACACCCCCGAGCGGGAGGACAGCCGGGATGACAGCCGCGGTCATGGCCACGGGCAGCCACACGGTCACAGCGGCGGTCACAGCCACAGCCATGGACCCGCCGCGCCCGTCTCCCGGCACCTGCGCAAGGTCATCGCCGCGGTCCTGGTCCCGTTCACCGTGGCGGTCGTCGTCGGACTGGTCGTGCTCTGGCCCGGGGGAGCCCCGTCCCACAAGCGCAGCGGCGTCGGCTTCGACCGGGCGACCCAGCAGGCCACGGTCACCAGGGTCGTCGAGGTGAGCTGCAAGTCGGTGAACGCCTCCGGTGGCACCCCGACCGGCGACACCTCCACCGCCGCGGGCAGCCCGGCGGATCAGGAGCCGAAGGGGAGCTGCAAGAAGGCGACCGTCCGGGTCGACACCGGCAAGGACAGGGGCCGTACGTTCATCGAGATCGTGCAGCCGGACCAGAGCCGACAGCTCAGCCAGGGTGAGAAGGTGGTGGTCGCCTACGAGCCCTCGGCGCCGAAGGACCTGCAGTACTCGGTGACCGACGTGAACCGGAAGTTCCCCATGACGCTGCTCGCGGGAATCTTCGCGCTCGCGGTCGTGGTGGTCGGCAGGCTGCGCGGCGTGATGGCGCTCGTCGCACTGGCCGCCAGCTTCCTGGTGCTGACCCTGTTCATCCTGCCCGCGATCCTCCAGGGTTCGAATCCGCTGCTCGTGGCGGTGGTCGGATCGAGCGCCATCATGCTGCTCGCCCTGTACATGTGCCACGGCCTGTCCGCACGCACCTCGGTGGCGGTGCTCGGCACACTGGTCTCGCTGCTGCTGATCGGCGTCCTCGGCTCGCAGTTCATCGGCTGGGCCGCCCTCACCGGCAACACGGACGACAGCACCGGCCTGATCCACGGCCTGTATCCGTCGATCGACATGAGCGGTCTGCTGCTGGCCGGCGTCATCATCGGCTCGCTCGGCGTTCTGGACGACGTCACCGTGACGCAGACGTCGGCGGTCTGGGAGCTGCACGAGGCCAATCCGACGATGGGCTGGCGCGGGCTGTACCGCGCGGGCATCCGCATCGGCCGCGACCACATCGCCTCCGTGGTCAACACCCTCGTCCTCGCCTACGCCGGTGCCGCGCTGCCGTTGCTGCTGCTGTTCTCGATCGCGCAGAGCGGCGTCGGGACCGTGGCCAACAGCGAGCTGGTGGCCGAGGAGATCGTGCGCACGCTGGTGGGCTCGATCGGTCTGGTCGCCTCGGTGCCGGTCACCACCGCGCTCGCCGCGCTGGTGGTCTCGGCCGACCGCCCCGGCTCGGGCACACCGGTGCCGGCCGCGACGCGGCCGGCACCGGCACGCGGCGGCCGGGGACGACGCCGGAAGCGGTAGGGCCGGCGAGCCGACGGAAAGCGGCAGTGGGCCTGCCTGAGGCCGGCTCAAGCAAGCGGTGAGCCCGCCTGAAACCGACCCGGGGATGCAGCGAGCCCGCCGTGGCCGGTGCGAGACGCGGTGACCGAGTCTCGACGCTCCATGCAGAAGCGTTCCTGCACAATCCCACGCGGCACGGTGGAGCACCCGGCGCCCCGTGCCGTAACGCTTCAGCCGGCGCTCTGCTCCTCGGCCAGGATGCGATCCAATGCCTCTTCCAGATGGGCGTCGAAATCGGCCAGCGCGCCCTCCTGACCGAGCGGCACAAGCTTGTCCGTGCGGTCCAGGAAGGCCACGAGCGGCGGCGCGGAGGAACGGAACAAGGCCTGGTCGCCACCGACCTGAAGCCTGATCAGCACCTCGCCCAGCAACTCGGAGTCGGCGGGAGCGATGTGCACGTCCCCTTCCCCGCACGGCCGGCCGACGCCGTCGATCAGCAGCTCGCGTCCGAACGCCCAGGTCACCGGGGCGTCGCCGGGCAGATGGAAGGTGAGCCGGACGGCATAGGGATCGCAGGTCTCGTAGCGCAACTCCACCGGGATGCGGAAGGAGAGCTCCTCCGACACGAGAAAGCTCATGATGACCTCTGCCTGTACGGACTCGCGCATCGTCTACCCCGTCGTATGGACATCGACTGGCCGGGATTGATCCCTCTAACCGTGGTCAAATCTTGCTGAACGTACACATGAGATCACAAGGAGTAAGTTTTCAGATACTGATAGAGAAGGCGAGCGTTCCCAGATGCCGCCCGATCTCCGTCTGCAGCCGACGCGCCGCGGGCAGCAGCCGGTCCGCCTGGTGGGCGGGCAGCGACATGGCCATCGTGGCCACGGTGGTGCCGACCGTGATCGGGACCGCCGCGCAGACCGTCCCGAGCGCGTACTCCTGGCGCTCCACCACCGGCTCCATGCGCGGCAACCGGGCCAGCCGCCGCAACAGGGCCTCGTTGTCGCGCACCGTGTACGGGGTGATGGGCTGCACGGGGTAGCGCGCGAGATGGTCGCGGCGGGCGTCCTCGTCCAGCTGGGAGAGCAGACACTGCCCGATGGCGTGCGCGTGGCCGGTCTCGCGGAAGTCGGCCCACTCCTCGACCGCCGGCGCCTCGGGGGAGTCGGAGACGCACATGACGTCGATCTCGCCGTCCCGGTACATCGCGTAGTACACCGGCACTCCGATGGAATCGCGCCAGTGCGCAAGCGTGTCCGCCACCGCGCTGCGACGTTTCTGCTGGGCTCCGCTGCTGCCCAGCCGTTCGGCCGCTTCACCGAGGAAGAACAGCCCCTTCTCGCGCCGTAGATAGCCCTCGTGCACCAGGGTGCGCAGCAGGTGGTACGTCGTCGGGAGAGCGAGGCCGGTTTCGCGGGCGAGTTGTTTGGCAGGCGCGCCGTACATATGTGCGGCGACGGACTCCAGCAGGCGCATGGCGCGCTGGACGGATCCGATGAGCGTCGCGGCGGCCGGCTGGCCGGGAGCGTCGACGCAGGGCAGTGGCCCAGAGGCGTCCGTTGGGTGAGGTGCCCCGGGGATACCGCTCGCGTGCGGTGGTCCGGAGACGTCGGTGGGGTGCGGTTGTCCGGGCACCGCGATGGCGGGCGGCCGCTGGGTGGGCGGTGCGTAGGAGCGCGGTGGGATGGAGGGTGCGTGCGGTTCTGCCGGTGCGGTGTCAACCGTGGCCAAGGGTCACTCCCGGAGCGCGAGGGGCAGCCCGTGCGGGGAGAGCACGGAGGGGGTCTGCGCCGCCCGCGGGGCAGACCCCGCGGGAGTTCCGGACTCTAATCGTCTGCCGCCGCACGCAGACGGCCTCACGGGAAACTTCCCTCGCCCGAGGGAAACCGGGTATCGCCTTGCCGGGAACCGGTGATCCCGTTGCCGGTCACCAGTCCCGGGGTCCGTCACCAGTCGCTGCGTGACGAGGAGTTCGACATGAACTTGCGCACGATGTAGATGAGCCCGCCGACCAGGGCGACGAAGACCAACGCCTTGAACAGCAGACCGATCACGAACCCGACCACCGTCGCTATCAGGCCGCCGAACACGACCAGGGCGATGACCGGCACCGCGACCCACTTCACCCACCACGGCAGTCCCGTGAAGATCTCTCGCATCGCCCTCGTCCTTTGCGTTCTCGTCTGAGTGCTCGTACGCGCTTGTCACGTACGGCGTCGATGTCCTGCACTCGATGCTAGGGCCGACGAGGGGTCCCGCGGGGCCTCGCGTCCCTTGTCCTCCCCTGACCCGTCCCCTAGGGAGCCCCGGGGTCCGGGCTCACGCCTCGGGGGGAGAGAAGACGACGAGAACCCTCAGGTCCTCGCTGATGTGGTGGAACTTGTGGGCAACCCCGGCCGGCACGTACACCACGCTGCCGCGCGCCACCTCGGTCGTCTCCAGTCCGACTGTGATGGACGCCCGGCCGCTGACGACGAAGTACACCTCGTCCTGGTTGTGCGGCGTCTGCGGGTCGTGCTCGCCCGCGTTGAGGGCGTACAGGCCGACCGACATGTTCCGCTCCCGCAGGAACTGAAGGTAGGCCCCCTCGTTGGCGGCGCGCTCCGCCTCCAGTTCGTCCAGCCGGAATGCCTTCATCGCCGCTGTCGCCCTCGCCTCTGCTCTGTTCCGATCCGGTCTGCCACGATCAGACACATGAAGAATTTCGTAGTCAAGACGATCGCCAACGCGGGCGCCCTGGCGGTCGCCGTGTGGCTGTTGGACAAGATCACTCTGACGGGTGACAGCACGGCCAAGAAGGCCGGCACGCTGATTGTCGTCGCGCTGATCTTCGGCCTGGTGAACTGGCTGGTCAAGCCGGTCGTGAAGGTGCTCACCTTCCCGCTGTTCATCCTGACCCTGGGCCTGATCACCCTGGTCGTGAACGCGCTGATGCTGCTGTTGACCTCCTGGGTATGCGGCAAGCTCGACCTGAGTTTCCATGTGGAGGGCTTCTGGACGGCCGTCGTCGGCGGCCTGATCGTCTCCATCGTCTCCTGGGCGCTGCACGTCGTCCTGCCCGACGAGGACTGAGCGCGCCATGACCTACCGCGTCTGCTTCGTGTGCACCGGCAACATCTGCCGCTCCCCGATGGCCGAGTCCGTCTTCCGCGCGCGCGTGGCGGAGGCCGGCCTCGAGGACCGGGTGGCGGTCGACAGCGCCGGCACCGGCGGCTGGCACGAGGGCGAGCCCGCCGACCCGCGGGCCATCGCGGTCCTCGAGGAGCATGCCTACGACAGCGATCATGTCGCGCGCCGGTTCCAGCCGTCGTGGTTCTCCCGCCTCGACCTGGTGATCGCCCTCGATTCCGGCCATCTCAAGGCCCTGCGCCGCCTCGTGCCGACCGAGGAGGACGCGCGCAAGGTCCGCCTGCTGCGGTCGTACGATCCCGCCGCCGGTGACGACCTCGACGTGCCGGATCCGTACTACGGACACCGGGACGGCTTCGAGGAGTGCCTCGAGATGGTGGAGGCGGCGAGCGTCGGTCTGCTCGCCGCCGTACGCGAGCAGCTGGAGGGACGGGCCGCATGAGTGACACCCCCGAGGACCAGGGCCGTACCGGCGACGGCACGCGCGCGGTACGCGCCGGACTACCCGAACCGGTCAAGCACGAGCCGACCTTGCCGGGACCGGTGTTCGCGGCGCATTTCCACCTGCCCGGCGAGGCGACGGGCCCGTATCTCTACGGCCGTGACGAGAACCCGACCTGGACGCTGCTGGAGCGGGCCATCGGCGAGCTGGAGGCGCCCGGGCGGGACGACGTCGAAACGCTGGTCTTCGCCTCCGGCATGGCGGCGATCTCCTCCGTGCTGTTCTCCCAGCTGCGCGCCGGGGACGCGGTCGTGCTGCCTTCCGACGGCTACCAGGTGCTGCCACTGGTCCGCGCCCAGTTGGAGGCGTACGACGTCGAGGTGCGCACCGCCCCCACCGGCGGCGATGCCCAGCTGGAGGTTCTCGACGGCGCCCGGCTGTTGTGGATCGAGTCCCCGTCGAACCCGGGGCTCGACGTGTGCGACATCCGGCGGCTGGTGGCGGCGGCCCATGCGCAGGGCGCCCTGGTGGCCGTCGACAACACCCTCGCCACCCCGCTCGGGCAGCGTCCGCTGGGGCTGGGCGCCGACTTCTCCGTGGCCAGCGGCACCAAGCAGCTCACCGGCCACGGTGACGTGCTGCTGGGCTATGTCGTCGGCCGCGACGCCGAGTCGATGGCCGCCGTACGACGCTGGCGCAAGATCGTGGGGGCGATCTCCGGGCCCATGGAGGCCTGGCTCGCGCACCGGTCCATCGCCACGCTCCAGCTGCGCGTCGACCGGCAGAACGCCACCGCCCTCGCTGTCGCCGAGGCGCTGAAGCAGCGGCCCGAGGTGTCCGGCCTGCGCTATCCCGGACTGCCCGACGACCCCGCGCACAAGACCGCCGCGCAGCAGATGCGCCGCTACGGCTGCGTGGTCTCCTTCACGCTGCCCACGCGCGCGCGTGCCGAGCGTTTCCTCGGGGCCCTGCGCCTGGTGGAGGACGCCACCAGCTTCGGCGGGGTGCGTTCCACGGCCGAGCGCCGCCGCCGCTGGGGCGGGGACGCGGTGCCGGAGGGCTTCATCCGCATGTCCGTCGGCGCCGAGGACCCCGAGGACCTGATCGCCGACCTGCTGCGGGCCCTGGACGAGTCGGCCGAGTGAGCCCGTGACCGTCCGCCCGACGGCGCACGACGGTCCGAGCCTCCCCCCTCGTGGCTCGGACCGTCTTCGGTTCCTGCGCGCGAAGAACCGCGCGAACAAGGCTAGTTGACTCTCTGTCAGTGTCCAATCACGCTAGCGACAGAGGCCTATCGACTTATTTATAGTTGGGACCTGCCTGGGCGCCGGAGGAGGGCAGGGATAGGGGGAAGGGAACGCCATGGACCTGGCCTTGCTGCGCACTTTCGTCACTGTGCACCGGGCTGGTTCCTTCACCCGCGCCGCCGCTCTGCTCGGCCTCTCCCAGCCCGCCGTCACCTCGCAGATCCGCACACTGGAACGGCAGCTGGGCAAGCCTCTCTTCCTCCGTCAGGCGCGCGGGGTGACCCCGACGACCATCGGCGACGAACTCGCGCACAAGGCCGCTCCCCATCTCGACGCCCTGGTGGAGATAGCCGAGAGCGGCCTGGACGACGGGTCCACGCTCAGAACACTGCACCTCGCCGGCCCGCCCGAGTTCACCGCAGAACGCGCCCTGCCGGCCCTGACGGAGCTGACCGGCGACGACGGCCAGGGGTTCGCGCTCCGCGCCTCCTTTGGCACGGCGGAGGAAACGCTGGAGGGGCTGGCCTCCGGACATCATGATCTCGCCATCAGCACGGCCCGTCCGCGCGGCGCACTGCTGACCGCGACTCCGCTCTGCGACGAGGAACACGTACTGGTCGCCGCTCCTCGCTGGCTGGAGCGGATCGGTGCGGAGGCGCTGCGCCTGAAGGGAGCGCCCGCGCTGGAGGATCTTCCCGTCGTCGAGGTCCACGAGTCACTGCCCTTCGTCTCCCGCTACTGGGCCTCCGTCTTCGACTCACGTCCAGCCGCCTCGGGGACGGTCATCGTTCCGGATCTACGCGCGGTGCTCGCCTGCGCGATCGCAGGTGCCGGACTCGCGGTACTGCCCCGCTATCTGTGTGCCCCCGCCCTCGACCAGGGCACGATCGCGACGCTGCACGATCCGGCCGTGCCGCCGCTGCGCACCTACTTCCTGGTGATGCGCACCGGCACCCTCGCCATGCCCCACATCGCACGGGCCCATGAGTGGCTTCAGCGGGCGGCCACGACCTGGTGCTGAGGCCCTCCGGCACAGCGTGCACGCATGGCGATCACAAGGTGACTCTTTGCGATGTTTCACGTGGAACCAGCCGGGCCACATTTCTCCCATGACCGTCCGACCCGTGGTCAAGCGCACCGCCCGTGCCGTTCTTCTCGACGGTGACGACCTGATCCTGATCAAGCGCACCAAGCCCGGTGTCGATCCCTACTGGGTCACTCCCGGTGGCGGGGTCGAGCCTGGGGACTCGACCGTCGTGGACGCCCTGCACCGGGAGGTGTCCGAGGAGCTCGGCGCCAAGATCACCGATGTGGTGCCGTGCTTCGTGGACACCGTCGAGCACATCGGCGAGGACGGCGGCGCGACCGGCGTGAAGGTGCAGCACTTCTTCGTCTGCCGGTTGGAGTCCATGGACCCGGCCCTGCGGCACGGCCCCGAAGTGGACGAGCCGTCCGGTGAGTACGAGATCGTCCGCGTCCCGTTCACCCGCGTCGGCATCGCCTCCGTCCACCTGGTCCCGCTGTCGCTGCGCCACTATCTGGACGGCAACATCGAGGGGGTGCGCGCCATGCACGCTCCCGACCTCGGTTAGCGCCCTCAGCTTCCGGCGACGAGCAGTTCCTCCACCGAGTCGTGCCGTATGCGGCTCGACGGAACACCGATGTCCCGGAGCGTGTCGATGCCGCTGCGGATCATGCCGGGCGGGCCCGAGAGATAGGCGTCGTACTCGTTCCAGGGGCCGTAGCCGCGCAGGGCATCGGGGAGCTGGATGTGGGCCTGCTGGTCGATGACCGCCCGGATCGACAGCCAGGGGTGGCTCTGCTGGAGCCGGAGCATGGTGTCGATGTCGTAGAGGTCGTGGTCGGTGCGGGCGCCGTAGAACACCTCGACAGGCCGACGCGCTCCACGCTCGGCGACGTCCTCGACCAGAGCCTTGATAGGCGCTATGCCGGTGCCGCCGCCCAGACAGAGCAGTCCACTGTCGGTCGTATGGTCGACGGTCATGGAGCCGGTCGGCGGGCCGAGGCGTATGACATCTCCGGGCCGGGCGCGGCGGACCAGCGCATTGGAGACCCAGCCGGCCGGTACGGCCTTCACATGGAACGTCAGCAGACCGTCCGAACGGGGCGCGGAAGCGAACGAGTAGTGCCGCCACACCCGTGGCCACCAGGGCGTCTCCACACTCGTGTACTGACCGGCGAGGAAGGGATAGGGCTGGTCAGGGCGGACGGTGAGGATCGCGACGTCGGGGGTTCTGAGGTCGTGGGTGACAATCTCGGCGTGCCACCAGGCCGGAGACCGCAGTTCGTCCGCCGCCGCGGCGTCGATCATGACCTGGGAGATCGTCGTGTACGCCCGCACCCAGGCCGCCTCGGCCTCCGGGCTCCACACGGCGGTGGCATACCTGCTCAACGCGCCGATCAGGCATTCCCCGACGGCCGGATAGTGCTCGGCGCGCGTTCCGTACCTGCGGTGTCCACGGCCCAGGTTCCGCAGGTAGTCGACGAGGACCGAGGTGTTGTCCAGGTGCTCGGCCGCGGTGAGCAGCGCCTTCAGCAGGCGCTCCCGCTGCATGTCCATCGCGGCCGGGAACAGCGCCCGCAGCTCGGGGTGGCGGACGAAGAGCAGTGCGTAGAAGTAGGAGGTGACCTTGTCGGCGATCGGGCCTATCTCGGCCATCGTGCGGCGTATGAGGACGGCGTCCGCAGACCCCTCCTGGACGGCCGGCGCCGGCCGCTGAGCCGGCACGCGCTCCGGGCTGTCCGGCGGCGGAGCCGACGGTGCCGTGCGCGGCGTGAACCAGCCGTCCCCGTCCGGCATGCCGTTCTCCCCCGACGTGGTGGTCGGAGCGTCCATGGTGTGCCCTCGCCTCGAACGTCTTGCGGTCGGTCTGCGCACCTTCTCCCGGAGAAGGTGCATGCTTTCCCCCCGTCGGGCGGCCTGCCGTAGCACCGCGCAGCGTTGCATCCCGATCGGATGCCGCGGTCACATATCCGGAAACGCGGATCTCGCGCTCTCCGTCCCGTTACGCTGCTTGCCCTGCTCTCGGCCCGCACGGGACCTGTGGACTTCATCCCGGACGTGAACCGTAGTCGACCCTACCGGCCGTCGCCGTGCACACAAGTCCCCCCTTCCTTCCTCACGAATCGGGCAAGGGTGCGAACCATGCAGTCCGACAACTACCGGCAGGACGAACCAATTCATAGGCATCCCACAGATCCCGCCCCGTGTAGGAGTGTGTTGCGAGTCCTGCCAGGTGGGCGTCCGCATTGACCGCCACGGAAACCGGTACGACAGCAAACAGGTCCTTGTCCGACAATGAGTCGCCGTACGCCACACAGTCCGCCCGTGCCACGCCGAATTCCTCGCAGAGCCGGTCCGCGACGGTCACCTTGGCCGCGGCACTGAGCACCCCGGACGGATCCACGGGCTCGGTGAACGGAACGGCCGGGAAGCGGGATCCATGCGCCGCGTGAGCGCCCCAGTCAAGAAGGCGTTCCACGAAGAAGGACGGCGAGAGCGACACCACCGCGCAGTATTCGCCCGCGTCTCTGATCTCCGCCCAGACCTCCCGGATGCGGGCCAGCCAGGGAGCCGCCTCGAATGCTGCGCTGACGTGAGCCTCGGTCAGATCGGACCACAGGTCGCACACCTGCGCCGCATACTCCGGCGGACCGATCCGGCCCTCCGTGATCGCCCGGTCCAGCGCCACGGTCTCCGCTTCCAGACCCAGTTGGCGGGAAATCTCCACCGGCGCCGTACTGCCGTGCAGCAATGTGCCGTCAAGATCGAAGAGATGAAGTCTCGCCATGGCCCCCGAGGCTAACCGGCTGCCGAGGTTTCACGTGAAACACGCCCTGCTGTCCGAGGGCTGTGCATGGGGCGCCACGACATGACCAAAAGCACGTGTGTCCGTTTGGAAACGGGTGGACGTCGGGGGTGCCGGTCGGACAGCCTGACCTGCGTGTCGACTCCTTCCCTCGCCGCTCTGCCCATCCGCCGTCTGACGCTGCGCGATCTCACCGCCTGCGCCGACTTGTCCGAGGACCGGGGGTGGCCACGCGAGGAACACAAGTGGGGATTCCTCCTCACCGCCGGAAAGGGCTTCGGTATCGACGACCCTCAGGGGGGACTCGTCGCCGCGTGCGTCGTCACAGAGTACGGCCCGTGGGGGCGCCCGGATCTCGCCGCCATCGGCATGGTTCTGGTGGCCAGACGCCATGCCCGCCAGGGCGTCGGGCGCCGCTTGATGCGCCATGCCGTGTCGACCATGGGGACCACTCCTCTCACCTTGCACGCCACCCCCAACGGCCGTCCCCTGTACGAGGAGCTGGGCTTCAAGGTGACGGGCCGGGCGGAGATGCTGACGGGCCGCTTCACTCCCAGCGGGCCGGAATCCGGAGTGTTCACGCGTGCCGCTGCCGCGGAGGACCTGTCCGTGATCCTGCGTCTCGACGAGGAGGTGTTCGGCGCCGATCGCACTCCGCTGATCACCCGTCTGCCCGCCTTCGCCGACCAGCTGCGGGTGGCCGAGGTGGACGGCCGGATCATCGGCTACGCGGCCGCGTGGCCCAACATGGACACCCATGTCGTCGGTCCCCTGGTGGCCCGGGACATGGAGACGGCCAAGGCTCTGATCAGCTCGCTGGCGGCCCACACGGACCGTCCGCTGCGCACCGACATCGATGTGCGCCACGAGGAACTGCTGACCTGGGCGAAGGCGCGGGGGCTGGCCTCCGTCGCCTTCAACGCCGTGATGACCTACGGCATCACGGATCTCCCGGGGGACTGGACCCGCCGGTTCGCACCGCTGACCGTGGCCGCGGGCTGAGCCGTCGTACGACGAACGCCGGTCCCGCCGCGTCGTGCGGCGAGACCGGCGTTGTCTCTGTGGGGGTCGTGGCTCAGGTGAGCGCCCGCACGGCCGCGGTGGCGAAGCCGTGGTCCTGCTCCGGCGCACCCCCGCCGACGCCGATGGCGCCGATCAGACGGCCGTCCCGGTGGACGGGCACTCCGCCCGCGATGAACAGTAGGGGCCGGTCGAGGGCCGTGGGCAGCGTGTGGAAGAGGCCGCCCGGCTGCACGGTGTCGACCAGGTCGGCGGTGGGGGTGTTGAGCTGGAGTGCCGTGTAGGCCTTACGGGTGCTGGTCTCGCCGGAGATCAGCACGGCCCGGTCGTCCCGGCGGAAGGCGAGCAGGTGGCCGCCCGCGTCCAGGACGGTAACGCTGACGGTGACCCCGGCGTCCTCGGCCGCACGGCGGGCCGTGGCGACGAGCAGGTCGGCGTCCTCGATGGACAGCGGGGCGACGGCGGTGGTGCTCATGGAGACTTTCTCCTCGCGTGTAGCTGAGAGGGGGGTGCTTGCCGTACCGGGGACGAGAGCCCCGGCACGGAGGTCTTGGGGATTCGGGTGCGGCGCCCTGCGGTGTGCGCGACTCAGTGGTGGACCGGCGTCTGCCGGCCGGCGGACTTCCCGGTGGCGACCACGGTGCTTCGCGCGCCGTCGCGGCGCTCCAGCCCCGCCGACAGGACGGCGAGGACGAGGGCGGCCGCGGCGAGGGCGGCGCCGACCCAGTTGGGGGCCGTGTAGCCGAAGCCGGCCGCGATCACGATGCCGCCGAGCCAGGCGGACAGCGCGTTGCCCAGGTTGAAGGCGCCGATGTTCACGGCCGACGCCAGCGTCGGGGCACCGTGCGCCTGGTCGAGCACGCGCTTCTGCAGCGGCGGTACGGTCGCGAAGCCCAGGGCGCCGATCAGGGCGATGGTCACGGCCGCCGCGATCTTGTTGTGCGCGGTGAGCGTGAAGAGCGCCAGGACGAGGGCCAAGGCGCCCAGGGAGACGTACAGCATCGGCATCAGGGCGCGGTCGGCGAACTTGCCGCCGATGAGGTTTCCGCCGACCATCCCGAGGCCGAACAGGACCAGCAGCCAGGTCACGGAGCCGTCGGCGAAGCCCGCGATATGGGTCATCATCGGCGCTATGTAGGTGATGGCAGCGAAGACGCCGCCAAAACCGAGGACGGTCATCGCCATGGCGAGCAGGACCTGGGCGTTCTTGAAGGCGGCCAGCTCGTGCCGCAGGTGCACACCCTCGGGCCTCGGCATCTCGGGCACCAGCTTGGCGATGCCGGCGAGGCCGACGACCCCGAGGGCGGCGACGATGCCGAAGGTGACGCGCCAGCCGACGTGCTGGCCGATGAGCGTGCCCAGCGGGACGCCGACGACATTGGCGACGGTCAGACCGGTGAACATCATGGCGATGGCGCCGGCCTTCTTGTGGGGCGCCACCAGCTCGGCCGCCACGACCGAGCCGATACCGAAGAAGGCACCGTGCGCGAGCGAGGCGACCACGCGTCCCATCAGCATGATCGCGAAGGTGGGGGCGACCGCGGACAGCAGGTTTCCGGCGATGAAGAGGCCCATCAGCAGCATCAGCATGCGCTTGCGCGAGACCTTGGTGCCGAGCACGGTCATCAGCGGGGCACCGATGACCACGCCGAGCGCGTAGCCCGTCACGAGCAGGCCCGCCGTGGGGATGGAGACCCCGAAGGCGCCCGCGACCTCGGGCAGCAAGCCCATGATCACGAACTCTGTCGTTCCGATTCCGAAGGCCCCGATCGCGAGGGCCAGGAGCGCGAGAGGCATGGAGGGTACGCCTTCCAGACGATTGCAGGTGCGCTTTGCGTGTGTCCACAATAATTGCAGACGCGGGATAGATGCAAACGCGCACTATTGCACGCTTGCTCTACCCTTGATGCAGCCGCTCCGGGACGGAGGAGAACGCCAATGACAGCGACGGACCCCGCGCTCACTGCCCTCGCGCAGGGCTGGTGCGCCCTCTCTGCCCTGCATGGAAGGATCGAGGCGCACCTCGAACGCGCCCTGCAGGCGAAGCACGACCTGAGCGTGCGCGAGTACTCACTGCTCGATGTACTGAGCCGCCAGCACGACGGCGAAGGGGGCCATCTGCAGATGAAGCAGGTCGCCGACGCGGTCGTCCTCAGCCAGAGCGCCACCACACGCCTGGTGACCCGGCTGGAAGACCGCGGCCTGCTGGAGCGCTACCTCTGCCCCACCGACCGGCGCGGCATCTACACCAACGTCACCGAGGCGGGCCTGCGACTGCTGGAGGAGGCGCGCCCCACCAATGACGCCGCTCTGCGCGAGGCCCTGGACGAGGCGTCCCGGAACCCTGAACTGGCCCCGCTGGTCCGGGTCGTGGAGTCGCTGAACGTACCGGCATAGGGTGCACGCATGGGAGATCTTGAAATACGGCGTGCGACCGCCGACGACCTTCCGGCGATCGTTGCGATGCTCGCCGACGATCCGCTCGGCGCCCAGCGCGAGTCCCCCGACGACATGACCCCGTACCGGGCCGCGCTGGGACGCCTGGAGACCGACCCGAACCAGCACCTCGTCGTCGCCGTCCGTGAGGGCCGCGTGATCGGGACCCTCCAGCTCACGATCATTCCGGGGCTCTCCCACAGGGGAGCGACCCGTGCGCTCATCGAGGCCGTCCGTATTCACGCGGATGAACGGGGCAGCGGGCTGGGCAGCCTGCTGATCGAGTGGGCCATCGACACCGCCCGTCGGCTGGAGTGCCGGATGGTGCAGCTGACGTCCGACAAGACACGCACCGACGCCCACCGCTTCTACGAACGGCTTGGCTTCAGCGCCACGCACGAGGGCTTCAAACTGCGGCTCTGACAGGGCCGCCGGAGCAGAAACAGCACAGGGGGGTGTGTTTCACGTGAAACACACCCCCCTGTGCTGTGCAGAGCTAGCTGATCCCCCGCCACCCCTCGGAGTCCACGCCACCGGGAACCGGCGCCGCAGGGTCGTAGGGCTGCCGCGTGAACACGAACGAGCCGAGGTCGAGATGGCTCAGGGACCCGCCCGTGCGCCGTACGGGCAGCAGCAGCTCTCCGGCGAAGTAGCCCTCCAGTCCAGTCCAGGTGCCGTCACCGTTGGAGCGGAAGCGGGAGCGTCGGCCGCTGCCGCTCAACGGACCGAGCGCGAGGAGTCCGTCGGCGGTCACCCGAAGAGCGAAGGCATTGGTCCCCCAGTACCACTGCCCCGCCAGCTCCAGGGCCGCCGGGTCCACCTCGCGCAGCGGCCGCCAGGGCTCCGGGATCCGCGGCTCCGCCTCGGCGACGATCCGCACGAGATCGGCGCCCACCGCTCCGAGCAGCGGTCCACTGGTGCAGTTGGCGAGCACCACCGCGGCCACGTCGTCCTCGACGCTGAGGCTGAGGTTCGCCAGAAAGCCCGGCAGCGAACCGGAGTGGCCGACCAGGAGCCGGCCGTCACGGCGCTGGATCTGCAGACCGAGTCCGTACGTGACCCCGTCCAGCACGTCCGCTGCCTCGGCGGGCGCCGCAGGCGTGCGCATCTCCCGCACCGACTCCGCGCTCAGCACCCGGTCGTCACCCGCGGCGAGAAACGCGGCGAACCGCGCCAGGTCCCCCGTGGTCGACCACAGTTGGCCGGCTGGAGCCATCCTGCCCAGGTCCTCCAAGGGCTCCGGCAGCATCGCGTCCGCCCACGGATGCACGGCCCATCCGCCGGCATGCGGAGCCTGCGGCTGCGTGCTCGTACGGTGCAATCCCAGGGGCTCGAGGATCTCGTGGCGCAGTACCTCCTCCCAGGGAGCGCCTCGCAGTTCCTCCACCAGCGCGCCGAGCACCGTATAGCCGGGGTTGGAGTAGTGGTGCCGTCGGCCGACGGGGTGCACCAGGGGCTGCTCACCGAGCACGTCGATCAGCTCCGGGCGCAGGGTGCCCGGGGTCCGCTCCCACCAGGGCGCGGGCGACTCGGCCGCCAAACCCGCAGTGTGTGCGAGCAGTTCGGCGATCGTCGCCTCGCCCGCACCGGTGCCGGGCAGATGTTTCTCCAGCGGGTCACCGAGGTCGAGCAGGCCCTCGTCACGCAGTCGCAGCACCAGGACGGCGGTGAAGGTCTTGGTGATGGACCCGATCCTGTACTGCACGCTCTCGTCCGGCCCGTGCCCGTCCACGGAGGTCCGTGCCCCGTGCCACACGGCCTGTCCGCCCCGCACCACGGTCGCGACCAGCGACGGCGCCCGTCCCTGCTCCTGGGCGACGGCGATCCGGTGCAGCAGGGCGCGGCTCGTTCCGGGGAGCAACTCTTCCTGAGATGACGTCATGCGCCCAGTCCACCTGCTGTGACGGCGGACGTCGAGTTCATTTCCCAGGCAAAAGCCGCCCTCTCCCGGCCGGCTTGTGGGGACTCACATCGCGTGACATGTTGATCTCAGCTGACCAGCGGATCCCTGGGCTGTCTCACGGGATGTGATGCGGCTTGAATCTCAGGTCTGTGGCATTTCTTCAGTTTCCGCGCGTTTTGGCGAGGTTGCGTCGTCTCAACACATCGGCGCCGACCCGGTGCTATGGGCGGTACCGGTCCGGTCCTTCGGCCGCGCGTCACCTTGAGATGCGGGCTTCGATGCCGTCGAGCAGGAAGTCGAGGCCGATCCGGAAGGTTTGGTCGGCGTCCAGGTGGGCGGCATCGCGCACCACCGTGGCCAGCGCGGGGAATCGGCCGGTGGCGAAGGTCCGCTCCAGATAGGGCCCGAGTGAGGCTTGCCAACGCTTCTCGTCCATCCCGGTGGCCCGCTCGGCACGCCGCTCGGCGATCTCCCGACGCACCGCGCCGATCACGTACGCGTCGACGGCCGTGACCATCGGCATGATGGCGTCCACATCAACGCCATCCAGCGCGGCCACCACGGCCTCCCCCCTGGCCAGCGCGTGCGGCCCGAGCTGCGGTCGCCCACCGAGCAGATCGGCGAGCCATTCGTGCTCGTGAGCGGCCTGCCGGGTGGTTTCGGCAAGAGACCGGAGCACCTCCCGCCAGCCGTCTCCGACCGGCCGGATCTCGGCGTGGACCGCGTCGACCATGAGGTCGAGCAACTCCTCCTTGCTGGCGATGTAGCTGTACAGCCGCATCGGCCCGACGCCCAGCGCGGTGGCGACCTTGCGTAGCGACACCGCGTCCAGGCCGTCCGCGTCGGCCGACTGGATCGCAGCTCGCAGGATCCGCTCGCGGTTCAGCGGGGCCGGCACGGGTCGATTCGGTGGCTCCGGCCTCTCCCACACCAACATGCCGCCAACAATACATCGCATCGAACGATACAGTGTATCGGTCAGTACGGCGTATCGAAGGGGAGGCAACCATGACCATCGCCATCGTCGGGGCCGGCCTCGGCGGCCTGGCTCTCGCCCGTGTGCTGCACGTGAACGGCATAGATTCCGTCGTGTATGAACGTGAATCGTCTCGCGGTGCGCGCGGTCAGGGCGGCATGCTCGACATCCACTCCGGTCAGCGGGCGCTGCGCGAGGCCGGTCTGATCGACCAGTTCCACGCGATTGCCCGTGGTGAAGGCCAGGACATGCGGCTTCTCGAGCCGGACGGCACCCTGCTGCTGCAGGAGGACACGCCCGAGGGCGCCCCGCTTGAGCGACCCGAGGTGGACCGTACCGATCTGCGCAACCTGCTGCTGGACTCTCTTCCTGAACACGCGGTGCGCTGGGGGCGCGCGTTCGAATCCGCCGACAACGGCGTGCTGCACTTCGCTGACGGCAGCAGTGCGACGTATGACCTGCTGGTTGGCGCTGACGGCGCGAACTCCCGGGTCCGCGCACTGCTCACCGACGCTCGACCAGCGCACATCGGCCAAAACGTCGTCGAGCTCTGCATCCCCGACATCGACCGCACCTACCCCGACCTCGCGGCGATGATCGGGCGCGGCAACTACTGGGTGCTCGGCAACGGACAATCCCTGGCGGCGCAGCGCAATGGCGACGGCCGCGTACGCATCGGCCTCAGTTTCTACAACACCGCCGAGGGCTGGTTCGCCACCAGCGGGATCCCGTTCGACGACCCTGCCGCCGCCCGGGCGCGGCTGATCGACCTGCTCCCCGGCTGGGACTCACGGTTCACCGCGCTGATCGCGGCCTGCGACGACACGATCGTGCCACGGTCGATCACTACTCTCCCGGTCGGCCTGACTTGGCCGTCGACGCCAGGCGTCACGCTGCTCGGCGATGCCGCGCACCTGATGCCGCCGGTGGGGGAGGGTGCCAACATGGCGCTGCTCGACGGCGCCCTGCTTGGTCTCGCGCTGGCCGCGCACCCGGACGACTTTCCCACCGCCGTCAATGAATACGAACGCGAGATGTTCGAACGCACCGGCGCTGCCGCCCGGATGTCCGCGGACATGCAGGAATTGCTGATGTCGCCGGACGCCAGCCAGAAAATGCTCGCATTCTTCCAACCTGGCTGAATGTAGCTGAATACGACCAGGCAACCGGCCGCCCGACGCGATCAAGACCTCAGCGCGGTCTCCACCCTTCGGTCATCGGCCCCGCCGAGGGGCCGCGCCTCGGCACTTGCCCGCTGGACGAGGCCGGCCTCCCCGTGTCGGCGGAAGTTGGCAACCCACCGTCGAACGGTGCGATCAGTGACCCCGAGTTCCGAAGCCTTCACCGCATATCGCTCGTCCAGCGACAACGTCGGCGCGTACACAGGGTGAGCGTGATCGCCGAGCTGCTTGCGTCGGGAGAGTTTGAAGGAGCGTTTCATCGCCTTGCCGACCCAGAGTGAACACTCCGGGTATCAGGGCTGTGCACCATCTTGAGACGTGCGAATGGGCCCTGAGCACCCTCCTCCCCAAGGGGGTCGGCGTCATGGGCCGGCCGCGTTCGGCTCTCACCAGCAGCGGCCCGCCGAGCTCTCGTTCGATCCGGCTGACCTGCGCGACGAGGGTGAACAGGCTTGGGGTAGGCCGATGCGGCCGCGAATCGGCTCAGGCGTTCGCTGGCCCGCTGGCCGCTGAGTGCCGGCCGGAGGATACGCGGCGCCCGATTGGCCTGGTCGGCAGCGATAAGTGCCTGGCTGTGGCTGGCTCCTCCGCGTGATCGCAGCGTTGTGGGTATTGGTCCAGCGCGGCATGTTCGCGGTACTCATGCCCTTCTCACGTGCGAGGTCTGCAAGGGTCCGGCGGCGGTTGACGTACTCCTCGATCAGCCAGTCCCGTTTGACGGTTCCTCGGGGCTTGTAGTCCTGTGGGCCGTCGCGGAGCGGATTGCCGTACTCGCGCGCGAGGCCGGTGAGCATGCAGCGGGAGAACCCGGCGAGGGCGGCAGTCTGGTTCAGGGACTGGTGCTCGTCCAGGTCGAGGCGGGACGAGCGTCTCCTTCGTCACGTTCTGACGGGCTCGGCCGCGGTGCGGGAGCGGAGTGTTCGTCCAGGGCATAGCGGATCACCTCGGTGCAGGTGTCGAGTGCTGTGGCCGCGTACTGCGCCGGGTTCCTGCGCTGTCGGATGAGCTGGTGCAGGCGCGGGACGTCGATGCGAGCGGGGTCGGGGCCGGGCAGGTCCAGCCCGTCGAGCAGGGAGGTGGGCGGCTGCCCGATCACCGGCTCGTCGTCGAAGGGCTCGGCCGTGATGCGCTGCACGGAGGATCGAAGTCGGCGAGCAGTCGGGCCAGCTCAAGGCGCAACTCGTAGACCACGTGGTCCCGCATCGTCGCCGACCGGTGGACACCGGAGTAGTGCCTCTGCCCCTTGTACCAGCGGAACGTTCGCCAGGGCACGGCCGTTCAGCAGCCCGACGGACACTTCAGCCCACGCTCGGTCTTCGACGACTCGCAACTTCCACAACAAATGCTGACAGTCGCAGCGGCACCGTCCACCGAGCCCCATCCTCGGGCAACTGTCCGTACGGCCACGGTGCCGGCACGCTGTTCTCGGACGGTCCGCGCTGCGACCCGAAGGTGAACGGCCTGACCTGCCAGTCTCAGCCCCCCGTCCTGTCTGCCATCACTTGGCCATCGAGCCTGAGATTAGGACGCGAAATCTCAGACCCTGCACGGCTTCCGATCAGGTCTGGGCCATGTCCACGAAGCGGGAGTAGTGGCCCTGGAAGGCGACCGTGATGGTGGCCGTGGGGCCATTGCGGTGCTTGGCCACGATCAGGTCGGCCTCGCCCGCGCGCGGGGACTCCTTCTCGTACGCGTCCTCGCGGTGCAGCAGGATGACCATGTCGGCGTCCTGCTCGATGGAGCCGGACTCACGCAGGTCGGAGACCATCGGCTTCTTGTCCGTGCGCTGCTCGGGGCCACGGTTGAGCTGGGAGAGCGCGATGACCGGGATCTCCAGCTCCTTGGCGAGCAGCTTGAGGTTACGGGACATGTCCGAGACCTCCTGCTGACGGCTCTCGGCGCGCTTGGAGCCGCCGGACTGCATCAGCTGGAGGTAGTCGATGACGACCAGCTTCAGGTCGTTGCGCTGCTTCAGGCGCCGGCACTTGGCGCGGATCTCCATCATCGACAGGTTGGGGGAGTCGTCGATGTAGAGCGGTGCGGCCGAGACATCCGGCATACGGCGGGCGAGCCTGGTCCAGTCCTCGTCGGTCATCGTGCCGGACCGCATGTGGTGCAGGGCGACCCGGGCCTCGGCGGACAGCAGTCGCATCGCGATCTCGTTGCGGCCCATCTCGAGGGAGAAGATGACGCTCGGCAGGTTGTGCTTGATCGAGGCGGCCCGCGCGAAGTCCAGCGCGAGCGTCGACTTACCCATGGCGGGTCGAGCGGCGATGACGATCATCTGGCCCGGGTGCAGGCCGTTCGTCAGCGAGTCGAAGTCGGTGAAGCCGGTCGGCACACCGGTCATCTCACCGCTGCGCGAGCCGATCGCCTCGATCTCGTCGAGGGCACCTTCCATGATGTCGCCCAGCGGCAGATAGTCCTCACTGGTGCGCTGCTCGGTGACGGCGTAGATCTCGGCCTGGGCGCTGTTGACGATCTCGTCCACATCGCCGTCGGCCGCGTATCCCATCTGCGTGATGCGCGTGCCCGCCTCGACCAGGCGGCGCAGCACCGCCCGCTCATGGACGATCTCCGCGTAGTACTCGGCGTTGGCCGCCGTCGGCACGGTCTGGACGAGGCTGTGCAGATACGCGGCCCCGCCAACCTTGTTGATCTCGCCGCGCTTGGTGAGTTCGGCGGCGATGGTGATCGGGTCGGCCGGCTCGCCCTTGGCGTAGACGTCCAGGATCGCCTGGTAGATCGTCTCGTGCGCGGGCTTGTAGAAGTCGTGGCCCTTGAGGATCTCGACGACGTCGGCGATGGCGTCCTTGGACAGCAGCATGCCGCCCAGCACCGACTGTTCGGCATCGAGGTCCTGCGGCGGAAGCCGCTCGAAGGACGAACCCCCGCCGTCCCAGGAGGCGCTCTCCCGGCCCCGGTCGTGCTGTTCGTCACGACCCCGGCCGCCGTCACCGCGTCGACGGGAGGCCGGCAGACGATCACTGGGTCCGGCATCGGCCCACGGATCGTCCAAGGGCTCGGAAATGCTCACCGAGCCACCTCCTCCCGTCCGCACGGCGGACCTCGCCGTGCCCTCTGTTGTACGGCACGACACTGACAAATGAGAGGCCCAACTCCGGTTCCGACGCGTCGGATTTGTGATGATCCCCGGGCCGGGAAAAGGACACTTTCCGGGCCGAGGGAAGGAGCGGGCGCCGGACAACGGTAGGCCCGTCGGCACCGTCAGCCAATCTGGTTATCCACAGGCCATGTGGACGACGGCCCGGATGCTGTGGAGAACTCACCGAAACCTGTGCACGACCCGGTGGACAGCCCTGTGAACAAGCCCTCGCTCCCCCTCACAAGATCGCTCTGACCTGCCGCTTTACCGTCCACCGGCTGTGCAGAAGAAAAACTTCCCCAGCCGGGCCAAGTTCGGATCGAACGGTGCGCGAAAGGACACACCCCGAGAGGAGAAGTAAGGGTCACTCATCCGTTGCATCACTTACCTGTGGACGATTAGATTAGTGCTCATGACACAGGCTCCCGCGATACCCCAGGCCACCCGACGGCGGCACGACAGAGAGATCGTCGCGCTGGCCGTCCCGGCCTTCGGCGCACTCGTCGCCGAGCCTCTCTTCGTCATGGCGGACAGTGCCATCGTCGGCCATCTTGGGACCGCACAGCTCGCCGGTCTCGGTATTGCCTCGGCCCTGCTCACCACCGCGGTGAGCGTCTTCGTCTTTCTCGCCTACGCCACCACTGCCGCCGTGGCCCGGCGCGTCGGCGCCGGCGATCTGCAGGCCGCGATTCGCCAGGGCATGGACGGTATCTGGCTGGCGCTGCTGCTCGGCATGGGCGTCATCGCCGTTGTCCTTCCGCTGGCCCCCGGCATCGTGGACCTCTTTGGCGCCTCCACAACCGCGGCCCCCTATGCCACGACGTATCTGCGCATCTCCTCGCTGGGCATCCCGGCGATGCTGATCGTCCTCGCCGCGACCGGAGTGCTCCGCGGACTGCAGAACACCAAGACCCCGCTCTATGTCGCCGTCGCGGGCTTCGTCGCCAACGGCGCCCTCAATGCGGGACTCGTCTACGGCGCCGGGTTCGGCATCGCCGGTTCGGCCTGGGGCACGGTCATCGCCCAGTGCGGCATGGCTGCCGTCTATCTGACCGTGGTCATCCGCGGGGCCCATCGGCACGGTGCCTCCCTGCGCCCGGACGCCGCCGGAATCCGGGCCTCAGCCCAGGCAGGCGTTCCGCTCCTGGTCCGCACCCTGTCGCTGCGGGCGATCCTGATGATCGCGACGGCGGTCGCGGCACATCTGGGCGACGCCGACATCGCCGCCCACCAGATCATCCTGTCCCTGTGGAGCCTGCTGGCCTTCGCTCTCGACGCGATAGCGATCGCGGGACAGGCCATCATCGGTCGCTATCTCGGTGCGAACGACGCCCAAGGAGCACGTGAAGCCTGCCGTCGCATGGTCCAGTGGGGCATCGCCACCGGTGTGGTCCTGGGTCTGCTCGTGGTGGCTGCCCGTCCGCTGTTCCTGCCGCTGTTCACCAGTGACTCCGTGGTCAAGGACGCGGCGCTGCCCGCGCTGCTGATGGTGGCGCTCTCGCAGCCCATCTGCGGGATCGTCTTCGTGCTGGACGGAGTCCTGATGGGAGCCGGCGACGGGCCGTACCTGGCCTGGGCCATGGTCGTCACCCTCGTGGTGTTCGCTCCGGTCGCCCTGCTCGTGCTCACCCTCGGCGGCGGTCTTACTGCGCTGTGGGCGGCCATGACGCTCATGATGACCGTCCGCATGCTGACCTTGTGGCTGCGCGCACGCTCGGGTCGCTGGATCGTGACCGGCGCCACCCGCTGAACGGACCGGCAGGGTCACACAGTCCCGGTTTCACGTGAAACATGCCGCACTGCGCGCTGCGCATCCCGACACCGCACGTGAAGAGGGGCCGCCCCGCAAGGGACGGCCCCTCTCTCAGCTGTTCAAGCCGAGCGCAGCGTCACGCCGCGACGACCTCGATGTTGACCTTGGCGGCAACCTCGGGGTGCAGACGCACGGACGTCTCGTGGGCGCCCAGGGTCTTGATCGGGGCGGACAGCTCGATGCGGCGCTTGTCGACCTCGGGGCCACCGGAAGCCTTGATCGCGGAAGCGATGTCGGCCGGGGTGACGGAACCGAAGAGACGGCCGGAGTCGCCGGAGCGGACGGCCAGGCGGACCTTGACGCCCTCGAGCTGGGCCTTGACCTGGTTGGCCTGCTCGATGGTCTGGATCTCGTGGATCTTGCGAGCGCGGCGGATCTGCTCGACGTCCTTCTCGCCACCCTTGGTCCAGCGGATAGCGAACTTCCGCGGGATCAGGTAGTTGCGAGCGTAACCGTCCTTGACGTCGACGACGTCGCCCGCGGCACCGAGGCCGGTGACCTCGTGGGTGAGGATGATCTTCATGTGTCGGTCACCCTTCCCTTAGCGCGCGGTGGACGTGTAGGGCAGCAGCGCCATCTCACGGCTGTTCTTGACGGCCGTGGCGACGTCACGCTGGTGCTGCGTGCAGTTGCCGGTCACGCGGCGGGCACGGATCTTGCCGCGGTCGGAAATGAACTTCCGCAGCATGTTCGTGTCCTTGTAGTCCACGTACGTGACCTTGTCCTTGCAGAAAGCGCAGACCTTCTTCTTCGGCTTGCGCACAGGCGGCTTCGCCATGGTGTTTCTCCTGTGTGATCAAGAAGTTTGGGGTACGACCCGCCCCTGGTCCGAAGACCTAGAAGGGGGGCTCGTCCGAGTAGCCGCCACCGCCGCCGGAGCCTCCGCCCCAGCCACCGCCACCCTGCTGGCCGCCGGCGGGAGCGCCGGTCGCCCACGGGTCGTCGGCCGGAGCGCCGCCGCCCTGCTGGCCGCCACCGGGGCCTCCGCCCCAGCCGCCGCCACCCTGGCCGCCACCGCCGCCGTAACCGCCCTGGCCACCGCGGGCGCCACCGGCGGTCTTGGTGACCTTGGCCGTGGCGTTGCGCAGGCTGGGGCCGACTTCCTCGACGTCCAGCTCGTAGACCGTGCGCTTGACGCCCTCACGGTCCTCGTAGGACCGCTGCTTCAGCCGGCCCTGCACGATGACGCGCATGCCTCGCTGGAGCGACTCGGCGACGTTCTCCGCCGCCTGACGCCAGACCGAGCAGGTCAGGAACAGGCTCTCGCCGTCCTTCCACTCGTTCGTCTGGCGGTCGAAGGTGCGGGGAGTGGACGCGACACGGAACTTCGCGACCGCCGCACCGGACGGGGTGAAGCGCAGCTCGGGGTCGTCGACAAGATTGCCGATGACCGTGATGACGGTCTCGCCTGCCATGGGGGAACCTCTCGGCGGGTTTGCTGCTCTGGCTGCTTGGTTGCTACTCGAATCCCGAGATCAGCTGAGCGGAAGGGCTCAGTGGGTCTCGGGGCGGAGGACCTTGGTCCGGAGGACCGACTCGTTCAGGTTCATCTGGCGGTCGAGCTCCTTGACGACCGCAGGCTCGGCCTGCAGGTCGATGACCGAGTAGATGCCCTCGGGCTTCTTCTTGATCTCGTAGGCGAGACGACGACGGCCCCAGGTGTCGACCTTCTCAACCTTGCCGCCACCGTCACGGACGACGGACAGGAAGTTCTCGATCAGCGGGGAGACCGCACGCTCCTCGAGATCGGGGTCGAGGATGACCATCACCTCGTAGTGACGCATGTGGAACCCACCTCCTTTGGACTCAGCGGCCACGGTCGTTCCGTGGCAGGAGGGTTGTGATGCGTACGCAACGGTATCGGCCACCACTGACAATCGGGGGCCTCTGAGGGATCCCGCAGTGTTACCTGGGCAGGCATGGGCAGACACCAGTGCAGACGGTACAGACTACCCGCACACCCGCTTCGGGTTGAAATCCGGCCGTGAAGGCCGTCACCCTGTACACGTCGGGTGTGTACGGCGCTACTGTGCGCCGCCTTCCGCAGGAGGTGCCCATGGCACAGGTATTGCATCCCAACGTCGCCGGTTCCCTCTTCGCCACGGACGGCAAGCGCCGTCCAGTCCAGGACGCTCTGACGGCGGGCACGCTCGTCCTCGGCGTGCTGGCCTTCATCACGTCCTTCTTCTCCAGCCTGCACCTGCTGTCCTCGTGGACGGGGCTGGTGGGGCTGCTCGTCGGTATCTACGGGCAGTGGATCTCGGTAACCACGCGGGAGCGCTTCGGGCTCGTAGTGGGAATGGGCGCCGCTGGAGTCGGTTTCCTCATCAGCATGGCGAACGGCGGATTGTTCGGCGGCCTCTTCTAAGCCGTACGCCCAGTCGGGGCGCTCGCACGGCGCAGTAGGCTTCGGCGCGAGAGCCGGAGCCCCTGTACCCATGGGGACACACCAGCCCGAGGAGCGCCCCGACATGAGCCTGACCCTGAGGACCATCAGCCGCGAGCAACATCTGGCCTACATCCAGAGCCTGCCGGCGGCGAGCCACATGCAGGTCCCGGCCTGGGCCGATGTGAAGGCGGAGTGGCGCTCGGAGAATCTCGGCTGGTTCGACGACCGCACCGGCGAGCTGGTTGGTGTGGGTCTGGTCCTCTACCGCCAGCTGCCCAAGATCAAGCGCTACCTCGCGTATCTCCCCGAGGGCCCGGTCATCAACTGGTTCGCGCCGAATCTGGACGACTGGATCCAGCCGATGCTGGCGCACCTGAAGCAGCAGGGCGCCTTCTCCGTGAAGATGGGCCCGCCGGTGATCATCCGGCGCTGGAACGCCGACACCATCAAGAAGGGCATCCAGGACCAGGACGTCAAGCGCCTGCGGGACCTGGAGGCCGACTTCATCGAGCCGCGCGCCTTCGAGGTGGCGGACAAGCTGCGCCGTATGGGCTGGCAGCAGGGTGAGGACGGCGGCGCCGGCTTCGGCGACGTGCAGCCCCGCTATGTCTTCCAGGTGCCGCTGGCGAACCGTTCCCTGGAAGAGGTCCACAAGAACCTCAACCAGCTGTGGCGCCGCAACATCAAGAAGGCCGAGAAGGCCGGCGTCGAGGTCGTCCAGGGTGGCTACCAGGACCTGGCCGAATGGCAGCGGCTGTACGAGATCACCGCTGTGCGCGACCACTTCCGGCCCCGCCCGCTGTCGTACTTCCAGCGCATGTGGACGGCCCTCAACACCGAGGACCCGAACCGGATGCGGCTGTACTTCGCGCGGCACAACGGCGTGAACCTGTCCGCGGCGACGATGCTGATCGTCGGCGGACACGTCTGGTACTCCTACGGCGCCTCCGACAACATCGGCCGTGAGGTCCGGCCCTCGAACGCGATGCAGTGGCGGATGCTGCGCGACGCCTACGCGCTCGGCGCCACCGTCTACGACTTGCGCGGCATCTCCGACTCGCTGGACGAGACGGACCACCTCTTCGGCCTGATCCAGTTCAAGGTCGGCACCGGCGGTCAGGCCGCCGAGTACCTCGGTGAATGGGACTTCCCGCTGAACAAGCTGCTTCACAAGGCGCTCGACATCTACATGTCGCGCCGCTGAGCCACGGGCGTTTGATTCCATAGGGTTCACAGCTTTCACACCTCTGATACACCGCAGCCACGAGAAAGGTTCCGGGTCCGGCCATGGCGCTCACGCTCTACGTCGACACCGCGCGCTGGCGGGCGCACCACAAGCACGTGCAGGAGCAGTTCCCGGGCCTCGTCCCGGTCTGCAAGGGCAACGGCTACGGCTTCGGGCACGAACGGCTGGCGGAAGAGGCCACGCGGCTGGGCTCGGATCTGCTCGCGGTCGGCACGACCTACGAGGCCGCGCGCATCAAGGACTTCTTCGGCGGTGACCTGCTGGTGCTGACGCCGTACCGGCGTGGCGAGGAGCCGGTGCCGCTGCCCGACCGGGTGGTGCGCTCGGTGTCGTCGGTCGACGGCGTGTACGGCCTCGTCGGCGCGCGTGTCGTCATCGAGGTGATGTCCTCGATGAAGCGGCACGGCATCAGCGAGCAGGACCTGCCACAGCTGCACCAGGCCATAGAGAACGTCCGGCTGGAGGGCTTCGCCATCCATCTGCCGCTGGACCGCACCGACGGCTCGGACGCCGTGGAGGAGGTCATCGGCTGGATGGACCGACTGCGCGCGGCCCGGCTGCCGCTGCACACGATGTTCGTCAGCCATCTCAAGGCCGATGAACTCATCCGGCTCCAGCAGCAGTTCCCGCAGACCCGTTTCCGCGCCCGCATCGGCACGCGGCTGTGGCTGGGGGACCACGAGGCCACCGAGTACCGCGGTGCCGTCCTGGACGTCACGCGCGTGTCCAAGGGCGACCGGTTCGGCTACCGGCAGCAGAAGGCGGCCTCCGACGGCTTCCTTGTGGTCGTGGCGGGCGGTACGTCGCACGGGGTGGGCCTGGAGGCCCCGAAGGCCCTCCACGGCGTCATGCCGCGCGCCAAGGGCGTCGCACGGGCCGGCCTCGCCACGGTCAACCGGAACCTTTCTCCGTTCGTCTGGGGCGGCAAGCAGCGCTGGTTCGCCGAGCCGCCGCACATGCAGGTGTCGATCCTGTTCGTCCCCTCGGACGCCCCGGAGCCGAAGGTCGGCGACGAGTTGGTGGCCCATCTGCGGCACACGACCACACAGTTCGACCGGCTCGTGGACCACTGAGCCCGGCCCAGGACAGCGAGAAGGCCGTACACGCACCCCGCGTGTACGGCCTTCTTCATGGCCTTCCGACCGCGTGTTCGCTCAGAGCGAACGATCCTCGAGGTATGGCTGCTCCGCCCTGCCCCAGTCCACCTGAGGTCCCTCGAAGTGGGCGGCGTGCCGCGGCGGATGGGCAGCCGCGCCGAGCACGAAGAGGTCCTGCGCGCCGTCGAGCACCCCGCCCGAGGGGTCGTCGTCGCCGGACCGGCGCACCACGTCGCGTTCCGGCATGAGGATGTCCCGTACGACGACGGCGCACAGGTAGAGCGTGCCGGCCAGGTGCAGCACGATCGCCCAGTGGTATCCCTGCGTCGGCAGACCCTTGTGGGCGTCGCCGCTGGTCGTGTAGGCCAGGTACATCCAGATGCCCAGGAAGTACGCCACCTCGCAGGCCTGCCAGATCAGGAAGTCGCGCCACTTGGGCCGGGCGAGGACCGCCAGCGGTACCAGCCACAGGACGTACTGCGGGGAGTAGACCTTGTTGGTGAGGATGAAGGCCGCCACCAGCAGAAAGGCCAGCTGGGCGAAGCGCGGCCGGCGCGGCGCGGTGAACGCCAGCGCGGCGATGCCGAGGAAGCACAGCACCACCAGCACCATCGCGGCGGTGTTCACAAAGCCCGTGCTCGGCGGGTTGCTGGAGTTCTGCGCCCAGATCAGCCAGAACGAGCCGAAGTCGACGCCCCGTTCCTGGCTGAACGTGTAGAACTTCGACCAGCCATGGAAGGCGAAGAGCATCACCGGCAGGTTCACCACGAGCCAGGCGATCACCGCGCCGCCCACGGCCTGGGCATACTCCCGCCACTTGCCGGCCCGCCAGCACAGCACGAGCAGTGGACCCAGCAGGAACACGGGGTAGAGCTTGGCGGCCGTGGCGAGGCCCAGGAGGACACCGAAGGCGACGGGACGGCTCCGGGACCACATCAGCATCGCGGCGGCCGTGAGCGCCACCGCCAGCAGGTCCCAGTTGATGGTCGCGGTGAGCAGGAACGCGGGCGACAGGGCGACCAGCAGGCCGTCCCAGGGGCGCCGACGGTGGGTGCGGGCCACGCAGACGGCGATGACGGCCGCGCACACCATCAGCATCCCGGCGTTGACGAACCAGTACCACTGCTCCTGGTACTGGATGGTGCCGCTGTGCGGGGTCAGCCAGGAGGCCACCTCCATGAACACACCGGTCAGCACCGGGTATTCGAGGTAGCCCATGCCGCCGGACATGTCGTCCGGGAGTCTGTCGAAGTACGGCACGAGGTGATCGGCGAACCCGCGGCCCTGGTAGAGGTGCGGGATGTCCGAGTAGCAGGCCTTTGTGTACTGACTGCTCGCGCCGAAGAACCAGGCGCTGTGGTAGCAGGGCGCCTTCTGGACCAGGCCGAGGGCGAACATGCCGATCGCCACGAGCGCGACAACCCGAACGGGGGTCCACCAGGAGATCCCGAGAAGGGCGCGCTGCCCCAGGGGGCCGCCGATCAGCTCACTGCCGGCCCGGGCGATCTCGTCCTCACTAGTCGGCCGCACCGGTTCTGCCGTGGTGGGCCGCACGGGCTCGGGATCGGGCATGCTCGCGGGCGTCATCTCTGCACTGGGCATGGGGCACATCCTGCCGTACCTGTCTAGGGAAACGCCGAGGGCCGCCGCACCTGGTGGGTGCGACGGCCCATGTTTCACGTGAAACACCCGCGGCGGGCGAAAGGGGCGCCAACCGGTCAGGCTCGGTGGCTAACCGGTCTGACCTCCGAAGATGCCTCCATTGCCGTTGCCACGGGTGCTGCCGCTGCCGGTTGTGTCCGTGACGGTCGGCGTGGGAGTGGTGCCTCCGTCGGTACCGCCCGTGTTGTTGCCACCGTTGGTGTTGCCGTTGCAGGTGTTGCCCCAGCTCCACTGGCAGGTGTCGCTCGCCGACGGGGACGGAGACGGGGTCGTCTCGCTGGGCGTCGGACTCGGGGTGTCGCTCGGCGTCGGGCTCGGCGTGATGGTGACGCTCGGGGTCGGGGACGGGGCACCCGCCTCGTCCTGGACCTTGCCGATCTCGGTGGCGTTCGGGAAGCCAAGGTCATTGGCTCCCTTCAGCGCGGCCTTCATGTACTCGGTCCACACCAGCGTCGGGATGTCACCACCGTGGATCGAGTCCACGCCCGCCGTGCCGTTCATGGACAGCAGCTTGTGGTCCTTGGGGTTCTCGCGGAACATCGCCACCGAGGTGGACAGCTGCTGGGTGTAGCCCACGAACCAGGCCGACTTGTTCTTGTCAGTGGTACCGGTCTTGCCCGCCGCCGTACGCCCGAGAGCCTTGGCGTTCTGACCCGTACCGTTCTGGATCACGTTCTGCAGGACGTCCGTGACGTTGTTGGCGATGTTCGAATCCATCGTCTCCTTGGGGTTCGGCTTGGGCTTGGTGAAGCTGGGCGCATCCACGCCGTTGGTCTTCACTGCCGTCACCGAGTACGGGTCCGTCTGCTTGCCCGACGCGGCGAACGTGGCGTAGGCGTCGGCCATACGGATGGCGCTCGGAGTCGACGTACCAATCGCGAAGGACGGGTTGAGGTCCACCGACATGCTCTGGGGGAGTATGCCGGCCGACTTGGCCACATCCCGGACGTGCGTCATCCCGACATCGACACCGAGCTGCACGAACGGCGTGTTGATGGACTGCTCCATCGCCTTGCGGAGGGTGATGTATCCCCAGCGGTGAGGAGACTCGTTGTTCTGGTAGAAGGTCGAGTTGTCCTTGTTGAGGTAGTACGACCCATCCGGCCTGCGGACCTTGAGATGGTCGTTGCCGTTGTACTTGCTCAGTGGCGAAATGCCGGCACCGTCCGACTTGTACGTCCCGTACTCCATGGCTGCGGCCAGCACGAACGGCTTCCACGTCGAACCGACGGGCACACCCGAGGTGTCGGCGTTGTTGGTGAAGTGACCGTTCTCGTAGCCGTCACCGCCGTACAGCGCGACGATTGCGCCGTCGTTGGGCTTCACCGAGGCGGCGCCGAACTGCACGTACTTGTCCAGGGCACGATGCTTCGGGTCGAGGCGTGCCGCCTGGACCTTCTTCACGGCCGAGGTCAGCTCGTTGACCTTGTTCTTCTGGAACGTCGTGTAGATCTGGTAGCCACCGCGGTCGAACTGCGCCTCCGTGATGTCGGAGTGTGCGAGGACGTACTTCTTCGCCGTGTCCACCAGGTAGCTGATCTGGCCGGTCATCCCCCTGGTCGCCTTGCGGCCGTCGGGCATGGGGTACTGCGCTTTGGCTTCCTGATACTGGGCGTCGCTCAGATGGTGATCGTTGTGCATTTGCTCGAGGATCCACCCCCAGCGATCCATCGAACGCTTCTTGTTGGCATCCGGGGTCGCCGACTGGTCGAGGTCCGCGTTGCCCGCCGGGTCGAAGTACGTCGGGCCCTTGAGCAGCGCCGCGAGCACCGCGCACTGGCTCGGCGTGAGGTCCACGGCGTTCTTGCCGTAGTACGTCTGTGCGGCCGACTGGATGCCGTACGCACCCCGTCCGAAGTACGAAGTGTTCAGGTAGCCCTGCAAGATCTGCTTCTTGTCGAGCTTCGTCCCCACCTTGATGGAGATGAACATCTCCTTGAACTTACGCGTGAGTGTCTGCTGCTGGCTCAGGTACGTGTTCTTCACATACTGCTGCGTGATCGTGGAGCCGCCCTGGGTCTGGCCACCACTTGCCATGTTGAACACGGCGCGCGCGATGCCCATGGGGTCCACGCCCGAGTCCTGGTAGAAGCTCTTGTTCTCAGCCGAGATCACGGCCCACTGCATGGCGTCGGGGATCTGGGAGATGTCGATGTTCTGCCGGTTGACGCCCGTGCCCGTGGCCACCATCTGCTTGCCGTCAGCCCAGTAGTAGACGTTGTTCTGGGACTTGGCGGCGTCGTTCTCGTTGGGGATCGAGACCATCGCGTAGCTGACGCCGACCAGCACCACCAGGCTTCCGACGAAGCCGATGAAGAGCCCGGAGACGAGCTTCCAGGAGGGCATCCAGCGACGCCAGCCGTACTTCCCGGCTCGGGGATAGTCGATCAGCCGATTCTTGCCGGGAGCGGTCGACGCACGGCCTCTGCCGCGCCCGGGACCGGTCCGGCCGCCAGGGGCGCCGCGCCGGCCGCCAGGGCCTGCGTCGGCGTCTCTGCGGCGGGTTCCTCTCTGCGCCGCACGGCGGGCCTCGGCACGGCCGCCATAGGGACGCTCTTCACCTCCCGGACTGCTGGAATCCGACCCATAGGAACTGGACCCATAGGAGTCGGATGGAGACCCGGTGGCGCCTCGCGGTGCCGCACGGCGACCGGAGGACGAGCCGGGCTGGCCGCGTCGGGCCGCGGCACGTCCGCCTCCCTGCGGCTGCGGCGGTTTGCGACGGTGCTCGCTCATCGAACGACTACTCCTCGGGCAGGCGCACCCGTGCGCGCCTGGAACGGCGGCTGTTTTCCGGTCCCCCCGAAGTACGGATGTGGTCGGTGCTGCATTCACCCGTACTGCACCGGGGACAACGACGCTCCCCAGGCGCCACTTGGTTCCCGGTGCTGTGCATGCCGCACAGACTACGCACCGCCAAAACCTGCCGAGCCCCGAACTTCACCCCAAAACAGGCAACCTGCCTCGTATGAATCGGTGATGTGACCCCGTTCACCACCGTCCCTCTTGTCGCCCGCGGACGGCCGTTCTATCGTCTTGATGTATCGAGTCGATACATCAGCGCGAGATAAAGACGCCGAGGAGCGCTGCGAGACCCGCGGGACCGAGAGGAGGCGACGATGAGCCGACGTTCCGGCATCCTCGAGTTCGCCGTGCTCGGCCTGCTGCGCGAGTCCCCGATGCACGGCTATGAGCTGCGCAAACGACTCAACACGTCCCTGGGGGTGTTCCGGGCGTTCAGCTACGGGACCCTGTACCCCTGCCTCAAGACGCTGGTCGTCAACGGCTGGTTGATCGAGGAGCCGGGCAGCACCCACGAGGACGCCGCTCCGCTCGCCGGACGCCGAGCGAAGATCGTGTACCGATTGACAGCAGAAGGTAAGGAGCACTTCGAGCAGCTGCTCTCGCAGACCGGTCCCGACGCGTACGAGGACGAGCATTTCGCCGCACGCTTCGCCTTCTTCGGGCAGACGTCGCGCGATGTACGCATGCGCGTGCTGGAGGGCCGGCGCAGCCGCCTGGAGGAGCGTCTGGAGAAGATGCGGGCCTCCCTGGCGCGCACGCGGGAGCGCCTCGACGACTACACGCTTGAGCTCCAGCGCCACGGGATGGAGTCCGTGGAGCGCGAAGTGCGCTGGCTGAACGAGCTCATCGAGAGCGAGCGGGCCGGGCGGGATCTGCGGGGTTCCGCGTCCGGGGGGTCCGCTCAGCAGGACACCACCAATGGATCGACGGGCGACCTGCCCCGTCACGGGGACACCCCCCGGACGGATACGCCCGGCGACACCGCCACGTGAGACCCACTCAGGGCCTCACTCGTACACACAGGGAGCAACCGGAATGGGTTCGGTTCGCGTAGCCATCGTCGGCGTGGGCAACTGCGCCGCGTCGCTGGTGCAGGGAGTCGAGTACTACAAGGACGCCGACCCGGCGTCGAAGGTCCCCGGCCTGATGCACGTGCAGTTCGGTGACTACCACGTCAAGGACGTGGAGTTCGTCGCGGCCTTCGACGTGGACGCCAAGAAGGTCGGCCTCGACCTCGCGGACGCGATCGGCGCCTCCGAGAACAACACCATCAAGATCTGCGACGTCCCCAACACCGGTGTGACGGTCCAGCGCGGCCACACCCTCGACGGCCTCGGCAAGTACTACCGCGCCACCATTGAGGAGTCCGCCGATGAGCCGGTCGACGTCGTCCAGATCCTGAAGGACAAGCAGGTCGACGTCCTGGTCTGCTACCTGCCGGTCGGCTCCGAGGACGCGGCGAAGTTCTACGCCCAGTGCGCCATCGACGCCAAGGTCGCCTTCGTCAACGCCCTCCCGGTCTTCATCGCCGGCACCAAGGAGTGGGCGGACAAGTTCACCGCGGCTGGTGTGCCGATCGTCGGTGACGACATCAAGTCCCAGGTCGGCGCCACCATCACGCACCGTGTCATGGCGAAGCTGTTCGAGGACCGCGGTGTCGTCCTCGACCGCACGATGCAGCTGAACGTCGGCGGCAACATGGACTTCAAGAACATGCTCGAGCGCGAGCGCCTGGAGTCCAAGAAGATCTCCAAGACGCAGGCCGTCACCTCCCAGATCCCCGACCGCGACCTCGGCGAGAAGAACGTCCACATCGGCCCGTCCGACTACGTGGCCTGGCTGGACGACCGCAAGTGGGCCTACGTCCGCCTCGAGGGCCGCGCCTTCGGTGACGTCCCGCTGAACCTGGAGTACAAGCTCGAGGTCTGGGACTCCCCGAACTCCGCGGGTGTCATCATCGACGCCCTGCGCGCCGCGAAGATCGCCAAGGACCGCGGCATCGGCGGCCCGATCCTGTCGGCCTCCTCCTACTTCATGAAGTCCCCGCCGGTCCAGTACTTCGACGACGAGGCCCGCGAGAACGTCGAGAAGTTCATCCGCGGCGAGGTCGAGCGCTAGCTCGACAAGACGCGGCGCGCCGGCTCGGCGCGGCACAGTGCGCTGAGGCGCCGCAGCGGCCGATCGCGCGCACGAGAACGCTCCTGCCAGGGCTGTGAAGGTCCCCGGGTTCCCTGACCCGGGGACCTTCCGCATGTGTGAGGCTGTGCCCCATGCCCGTCGTCCGTGACCTGCGCGTCCTGTTGCGCCTGCGGTACTTCCGACGCCTGCTCTGCATCCGCCTGCTGTCCCAGGGCGCCGACGGCGTCTACCAGGTCGCGCTCGCCGCGTACGTCGTCTTCTCCCCGGAAAAACAGACCTCGCCCACCGCCGTCGCCTCGGCGATGGCGGTCCTGCTCCTCCCCTATTCACTGGTCGGCCCGTTCGCGGGCGTCCTGCTGGACCGCTGGCGCCGCCGGCAGGTCTTCGTCCACGGCAATCTGCTGCGTGCCCTGCTGGCCGCGGCCACCGCCGTGCTGATGGTCAGCCAGGTTCCGGACTGGCTCTTCTACGTCTCGGCGCTGTGTGTCACGGCCGTCAACCGCTTCGTCCTCGCCGGGCTGTCCGCGTCCCTGCCCCGGGTGGTGGACGCCGAGCGTCTGGTGCTCGCCAACTCCCTGTCCCCGACGGCCGGGACTCTCGCCGCGACCGCGGGCGGCGGTCTCGCCTTCGCCGTACGGCTCGTGGCGTCCGACTCCGACGCGGCGGTGGTACTCCTCGGCGCCCTCCTCTATCTGTGTGCCAGCCTGGCATCCCTGACCATGCCTCCCGCACTGCTCGGCCCCGACCGGCAGCCGACACGGCCACGTATGGCGACCGCCCTCACCGAGACGGCTCGCGAGCTCAGGGCAGCCGTCCGTCATCTGGCCGCGCCGCAGCGCAGGGAAGCCGCATGGGCGCTGGCCGCGATGACGCTGATGCGTTTCTGCTACGGCGCGCTCCTCGTTCTTCTGCTGATGCTGTGCCGGTACGCCCTGTCCGCGAGCCCCGAGGACGGGCTCCGGCTGCTCGGTCTCGCTCTGGCGCTGTCGGGTGCGGGATTCTTCGCGGCGGCCGCGGTGACGCCGTGGGCGGCGGGACGCCTTGGTCCGGGGCGCTGGATCGTGGTGTGCTCCGGGGCCGCCGCCGTGATGGAGCCCGCCCTCGGCCTCCCGTTCGCCACCGGGCCCCTCTTGGTCGCGGCGTTCGTCCTGGGGTTGGTCACCCAGGGCGCGAAGATCTCCACGGACACGATCGTGCAGGCCGCCGTCGACGACGGCTTCCGCGGCCGGGTCTTCTCCGTGTACGACGTGCTGTTCAACGTGGCCTTCGTCGGAGCGGCCGGAGTGGCGGCCCTGATGCTGCCGCCGGATGGACGCTCGGCCACGCTGGTCGTCACAGTCGCCGTCATCTACGGGGCAGTTGCTGGGACTATGGCCCGCTTTGAACGCCGGTGAGTGTCACATCAAAGCCACAGAGTCCCCTTGAGCTTCAGGAGCGTCAGTGGCAACCGGTAACTTACCTGCGTCTTATGCGCTTCTTATGCGAGCGCTCAGCAACTCCTATAGGGGGACCCCCAAGTGACCACCACGCCACCCCAGGGCCAGCAGCCATACGGCCAGCCCCAGCCCCAGGCCCCGTACCCGCCCCAGGGCGGCTACCCGCAGCAGCCGGGCCAGCCCGGATTCCCCCAGCAGGGCACGGCACCGTATGCACCGGTGCCTCCTCAGCGGCCGAAGCGTAGCGTCAGGCAGTACCTGCGCATAGCCGGCGTCGCCGTCGCCCTCGTCGTCATCGCCGGCGGTTGGTACTTCAACAACAGCGACGACACCAAGAAGCTCGCTGTTGGTGACTGCCTGACGAACAAGGGAAGCGACAGCGACCCGCAGATCGAGCAGCTGGACTGCAGCAACTCGAAGGCGGACTACAAGGTGCTCAAGAAGGATGGCAGCACCAGCATCGCCCAGCTCGCCTGCCAGTCGGTCAAGGGCACGACCGCGGCCCTCGAGTGGAAGGAAGGCAGCGACTCGTTCGTTCTGTGCCTGGGAGACAACAAGTAGCGCTCGAACACGCGGAGGGGCGATGTTTCACGTGAAACGTCGCCCCTCCGTTGCACTTGGTGCGGACCGGTGTTTCACGTGAAACATCGCCGAACCCGGCCCAGCAGAGATCAGCTCTGCTCGGCCCACCAGTCCTTGAGGGCCGCCACCGCCGCGTCGTGCTCCATCGGGCCGTTCTCCAGACGCAGCTCCAGCATGTGCTTGTACGCCTCGCCGACGACAGGGCCCGGGCCGACACCCAGGATCTCCATGATCTGGTTGCCGTCGAGGTCCGGACGGATCGCGTCCAGCTCCTCCTGCTCCTTCAGCTGGGCAATCCGGTCCTCCAGGCCGTCGTAGGCCCGGGACAGCGCGGCCGACTTGCGCTTGTTGCGGGTGGTGCAGTCCGAGCGGGTCAGCTTGTGCAGGCGGTCCAGCAGCGGGCCCGCGTCACGGACGTAGCGGCGCACGGCCGAGTCCGTCCACTCCCCAGTGCCGTAGCCGTGGAAGCGGAGGTGAAGTTCGACCAGCCGTGAGACGTCCTTCACCAGCTCGTTGGAGTACTTCAAGGCGGTCATGCGCTTCTTGGTCATCTTGGCGCCGACCACCTCGTGGTGGTGGAACGAGACCCGGCCGTCCTTCTCGAAGCGGCGCGTGCGCGGCTTGCCGATGTCGTGCAGCAGCGCGGCCAGCCGCAGCGTGAGGTCGGGACCGCCCTGCTCCAGCGCGATCGCCTGCTCCAGGACGATCAGCGTGTGCTCGTAGACGTCCTTGTGCCGATGGTGCTCGTCCCGCTCCAGGCGCAGCGCCGGCAGCTCGGGCAGCACATGGTCAGCAAGCCCGGTCTCGACGAGCAGACCCAGCCCCTTGCGCGGGTGCGCGGAAAGGATCAGCTTGTTCAGCTCGTCCCGAACCCGCTCGGCCGAGACGATCTCGATGCGTCCGGCCATCTCCATCATCGCGGTCACGACCTCGGGGGCGACCGCGAAGTCCAGCTGGGCGGCGAACCGGGCGGCCCGCATCATCCGCAGCGGATCGTCCGAGAAGGACTCCTCGGGTGTGCCCGGCGTCCGCAGCACGCGCGCCGCGAGATCCTCCAGGCCTCCGTGCGGGTCGATGAACTCCTTCTCCGGCAGTGCCACGGCCATTGCGTTGACCGTGAAGTCCCGGCGGGCCAGATCCTCCTCGATGGAGTCGCCGTACGACACCTCGGGCTTGCGCGAGGTGCGGTCGTAGGCCTCCGACCGGTAGGTGGTGATCTCGATCTGAAACTGCCAATCAGTGTCACCGACACGGGCGCCCTTGTGCGCGCCGACGGTGCCGAAGGCGATACCGACCTCCCAGACGGCGTCCGCCCAGGGACGGACGATCTTCAGAACGTCCTCGGGGTGGGCGTCGGTCGTGAAGTCCAGGTCGTTGCCGAGCCGGCCGAGCAGCGCGTCCCGCACCGACCCGCCGACCAGGGCGAGGGAGAACCCCGCCTCCTGGAATCGGCGAGCGAGATCGTCGGCAACGGGGGCCACCCGCAGCAGCTCGGCGACCGCGCGCTGCTGCGCCTGGCTCAGGGCAGAGGGAGTGTCTTCGTTCGGGTTCGGCACAACAGAAGAGGGTACGTGCCCCGGCGACCAGGGGCGCCCTCCATTTGGCCGAGGGGCGGCCGGCCGGCACGGCCGCGGACAGCTCCCTTCATACCCGCCGCAAGCACTGCCCTCGCGGCGTACGGATCCTCTCCGCTCGATACTGGATATAGAGGACGGGACGCCGGTGTTCTTCGATCTTGTGACGTAGACCGCGGCACTTCCCCTCAGCGCGCATCGTTACCATGCGTGGACGCACATTCCGACGACCACTGACGACGAGGGACGGGCGAGCGCGTGGCCGAGGCGGCTGAATTCCAGGGGACCAGTGCCTCACCTGCCCGCCGGTGGCTGCGACGCGCCGGCGGGCTGCTCGCTGGTGCGCCGCTGCTGGCCGGGCTCCTCCAGCTGCCCGCCGCGGCGCCCGCCCAGGCCGCCTCCTCGGACACGGTGTCCGTCGCCCTGGACTCACTGACCCCCAGCGCCCCCACCGACGGGGACACGCTGACCGTTTCGGGCACTGTGACCAACAACGGCAAGCAGACCGTCACCGGCGCCCACGTGGGCCTGCGGGTGGGCCCCATGCTGGACACCCGCTCGGGGATCGACTCCGTCGCCCAGCACTCCGACGACCTGACGGGCGGAACCGGCTCCGAGGTCGGCGGCAAGTACGTGGAGAAGTTCTCCAAACTGTCCCCTGGCGTCGCGGAGCACTTCAGCATCTCCGTCCCCGTGGACAAGCTCGACCTCGGCAACGACGGCGTCTACGAGTTCGATGTCTCCCTCTCCGGCAAGACCGCCGCCCAGCCCTGGGACCAGGTGCTCGGCATCCAGCGGACGTTCCTGCCGTGGCAGCCGTCCGAGGCCGACACCAAGACGAAGACGACGTACCTGTGGCCGCTGATCTCCACGGTCCACATGACGGCCAAGACAGGCGCCGGCGAGCTACAGACGCCGGTGTTCCGCAACGACAACCTGGCCAAGGAACTCGCGCCCGGAGGCCGGCTGGCCCAGATGGTGGAACTGGGCAAGGACCTGGACGTCACCTGGGTGATCGACCCGGACCTGCTGGCCTCGGTGGATGCGATGGCGACCGGCAACTACCGGCTGCCGGGTGACGGGGGCACCACCACGCCCGGCCCGAAGGAACACCAGGCACTGGCCAAGCAGTGGCTGGCCAGCCTCCAGAAGGCAGTGACGGGCAAGGAGGTCGTCGCGCTGCCCTTCGCCGACCCGGACCTGGCGTCCCTCGCACACAACGGCACCAGCGTCACCGGCTCGCTCAGCCACCTCAAGGACGCCACCGACGTCGCCGCCACCACCGTCAAGACCGTGCTCCACGTCACACCGAGCACCGACTTCGCCTGGCCGGTGGAGGGCGCCGTGGACCCGGCGATCATGAAGGTCGCGACCTCCGCCGGCGCCGACCGCGTGATCGCCCGCAGCGACAGCCTCCAGGAGACCGCCGGGCTGCCGTACACGCCCTCCGCCGCCCGCCCGGTCGGCGGCGGCACCACGGCGGTGGTCTCCGACGCCCGGCTGTCCACGGCCTTCGAGGGCGACCTGACGAAGGCGGACTCGACCACGCTCGCCGTGCAGGAGTTCCTGGCGCAGAGCCTCGAAGTGAACGCGCAGACGGACAAGCAGCGGAGCATCGTGGTCGCCCCGCAGCGTATGCCCACCGCGAGCCAGGCCCAGGCGATGGCGGCGGCGCTGAAGGCGCTCCAGGGCGGGAACTGGTCCGAGTCCCAGGACCTCTCCGCGGCGGCCAAGGACGAGCCGGACCCGAACGCCAACACGCACATCCCGTCGGGGTCCGCCTACCCCTCCTCGCTGCGCTCGCAGGAACTGCCGCGGACGGCCTTCGAGCAGATCGCGCGCACCCAGGACAAGCTCGACAGCTTCCAGGTGATCCTCTCCGACCAGTCCCGCGTCGTCACACCGTTCGGGCGAGCCATAAACCGTGAGATGTCCACGTCGTGGAGTGGCAGGAGCGGCGACGCCCAGAGCTACCGCGACGGCGTGGAGGGGTGGCTCGACGAGTTGGCCGACCAGGTCAAGCTGATCGACAAGTCGGAGACCAAGCTCTCCGGACGCAGTGCCACCATCCCGGTGACCGTCCAGAACAACCTCGTCCAGCCGGTGGGCCATCTGGTCCTGCGCCTGACCTCGACCATGCCGACCCGCCTGAAGATCGGCGGCAAGGCCTACTCCGAGCAGCCGGTGGAGATCTCCGGCGGGCACAGCCAGTCCGTGAAGTTCACCACGTCGGCCAACGCCAACGGCCGGGTCACGGTGATCGCCCAGCTGTACACCGAGGACGGCCAGAAGTACGGCGACGCCGTCAGCTTCGATGTGAAGGTCACCGAGATCACGCCCACCGTGATGCTGGTCATCGGCGGCGGTGTGCTCCTCCTCGTCCTCGCCGGTTTCCGGATGTACACCCAGCGCAAGCGCGCATCCGCCCGCCAGACTGAGGAGAACGGACCCGACGCGGAAGAGCTGGCCGCCGAGGAGTCCGGGAACCCCGACGCTCCCGCAGACCGTCTCCCGGAGGAACCGGAGGATTCCGGCTCTCCGACCGGGGCAGACGACCCGGAGCACCCGAGTGACCCCGCTCCGGACACCGCACCGGAAAGCCCCGACCCGTCCGGGACGGGTGAGAGAGTGGACCGTTGAGCGATGTCGTGGCCCGTGGGCCAGGGACGATGAGGTGGGGTAAGCATGAACGCGCCGTACGACGGTGATCGCGGCCAGGGCGCGGCCGGCTCGGGCTACCCCGAGACGCCGCAGGAGCCCGGCCAGGTACCGCCGCAGCCGGCGGCCGACATGTACCTCCAGGACGCCTACGACCAGGACCCCTACCGAGGGCACGACCTCGCGGCCCAGGACCCGGTCGCCGAGGCGCTCTACGACAGCGCCGCGCACCCGCCGCCCCCACAGGGCAGCCACGGGCAGCAGCCGCTCTACGGACAGCCCGCCCAGTCGCCGTACGCGCCCGACCCGCAGGTGTGGGCACAGACGCCGGCGCCGGAGGCGGATCGTGCGACCCCGTACCTGCCGTACGGCGACGACCCGCGCACGACCCAGTTCGTGGGCGTCGACGACCTGGTCACGCACTCGGGAGAGACGTACCAGGAGCCGGACGCCTTCGCGCATCTCTTCAAGGACCAGCAGCACGGCGGTGGGCACGCGCCCATGGATCCGCCCGGCTACTCCCGGCCGGCCGCCGCTCCGGGCACCGGGTACGGCCCCGTCGGCCAGTACCCGCCCGCGCCCGGTCAGGGCGCCCAGCAGGGCACCCCGTACGCCGGGGGTCCCTACCAGGCTGCTCCGGGGAACCCGGGTCAGCCGCCGGTGCCCGCCCCGGCAGCGGCGCCGGATCCCGCCGGTCCGTACCGGGACGCGGAGCCGGCGGCGGCTCCCGCAGCTTCCGCCGCACCCGCGAAGAAGGGCGGCAAAGCCGCCGGGCTCCTGAAGTCCAGTGCCGTGATGGCGGCGGGCACGATGGTCTCCCGCCTCACCGGCTTCATCCGCTCGGCGCTGATCGTCTCGGCGCTCGGCCTCGGCTTCCTCGGCGACTCCTTCCAGGTCGCCTACCAGCTGCCGACGATGATCTACATCCTCACCGTCGGTGGCGGTCTCAACTCCGTCTTCGTGCCGCAGCTGGTGCGGGCGATGAAGGAGGACGACGACGGCGGTGAGGCCTTCGCCAACCGTCTGCTGACCCTGGTGATGGTGGCCCTGGCCGCGCTGACCGGTCTCGCGATGTTCGCAGCGCCGCTGCTGGTGCGCATGCTGTCCAACCCGGTCGCCTCCAACCCTGCGGCCAATGACGTGGCGGTCACCTTCACCCGATACTTCCTGCCCTCGATCTTCTTCATGGGCATCCATGTGGTGATGGGTCAGATCCTCAACGCGCGCGGGAAGTTCGGCGCGATGATGTGGACGCCGGTCCTGAACAACATCGTCATCATCGTGACGCTCGGCATGTTCATCTGGGTCTACGGCACCGCCGCCAACTCCCACATGACCGTCACGAACATCCCGCCGGAGGGCCAGCGCCTGCTCGGCATCGGTGTGCTGCTCGGTCTGGTCGTCCAGGCACTGGCGATGATCCCGTACCTGCGCGAGACGGGCTTCCGGATCCGGCTGCGGTTCGACTGGCGCGGCCACGGCTTGGGCAAGGCCGCGATGCTCGCCAAGTGGACGGTCCTGTTCGTCCTCGCCAACCAGGCCGGCGCCATGATCGTCACCCAGCTGTCCACGGCGGCCGCCAAGGACTCCGGCGTCGCAGGCACCGGCTTCGCCGCCTACGCCAACGCCCAGCTGATCTGGGGCCTGCCACAGGCCATCATCACGGTGTCCCTCATGGCCGCCCTGCTACCGCGCATCGCGCGCTCGGCCGCCGAGGCCGACGGCGGCGCGGTCCGCGACGACATCTCCCAGGGCCTGCGGACCACCGCGGTAGCCATCGTCCCGATCGCCTTCGGCTTCCTCGCGCTCGGCATCCCGATGTGCACGCTGATCTTCGGCTCCTCGGGCACCGGCGAGGCCACCAACATGGGCTACATGCTGATGGCCTTCGGCCTCGGCCTGATCCCGTACTCGGTGCAGTACGTCGTCCTGCGCGCCTTCTACGCCTACGAAGACACCCGCACGCCCTTCTACAACACCGTCATCGTCGCCGCGGTCAACGCGGGCGCCTCTGCGCTCTGCTACTTCCTGCTGCCCGCCCGCTGGGCGGTGGCCGGCATGGCGGCCGCGTACGGCCTCGCCTACGCGATCGGTGTGGGTGTCGCCTGGCGGCGGCTGCGCAAGCGGCTCGGCGGTGACCTGGACGGTGCCCGGGTACTGCGGACCTACGCGCGCCTGTGCATCGCCTCGGTGCCCGCGGCCCTGCTCAGCGGCGCGGCCTGCTACGGCATCGGGCACACCCTCGGCCAGGGCGTCATCGGCTCCTTCGCCGCGCTGCTCGTCGGTGGGGCCGTTCTGCTCGGCATCTTCTTCGTCGCTGCCCGGCGGATGCGCATCGAGGAACTCAACTCGCTCGTGGGCATGGTCCGCGGGCGTCTGGGCCGCTGAAGCAGGGGTAGGCGCACAACCATCGTCCGCCGCCGCGTGTCGTGCATAGCGGCGGACTGTGGGCACAATTGGTTTCGGCGTCGGACAGCGTGCAACGGATGGGGAGGCAGGGACGACGGTGGCGGAACGGAGCACAGCTGCCGTCGACGTGGCAGACAACAGCGGCGAGCAGCCGCTGACCGCCAAGGCGGACCAGTCCACGGCCGACGGGGTGGCCAAGAACCCGGAGCGGGACACGGACAGCGACGAGGCACAGGGGAGCGGCGGGATCGAGAGCTCCGGACAGAAGGCCGCGCCTCCCGAAATGCACAGCGGTCACAAGCTCGCCAGACGCTACCGCCTGGAGGAGTGCGTCACCCGTCTGGACGGATTCAGCAGCTGGCGTGCGGTCGACGAGAAACTTCGTCGTGCCGTCGGCGTCCACATCCTGCCCGCGGAGCACGTACGGGCCCGTTCTGTCCTCGCCGCCGCGCGTTCCTCCGCGCTGCTCGGCGACCCCCGATTCGTCCAGGTCCTCGACGCCGTCGAGGAGAACGACCTCGTCTACGTCGTGCACGAGTGGCTGCCCGACGCCACCGAGCTGACCACGCTCCTCACGAACGGCCCGCTGGAACCGCACGACGCCTACCAGATGGTCAGTCAGGTCGGCTCCGCCATGGCCGCCGCCCACCGCGAGGGCCTCGCCCATCTGCGGCTCAACCCCAACGCCGTCCTGCGCACCTCGACCGGCCAGTGGCGCATCCGGGGCCTCGCCGTGAACGCCGCGCTGCGCGGCATCAGCTCCGACACCCCACAGCGCACCGACACCGAGGCGATCGGCGCCCTGCTGTACGCGGCGCTGACCCAGCGCTGGCCGTACGAGAGCGACGCCTACGGCCTGTCCGGGCTACCCAAGGGCGTCGGCCTCATCGCACCGGACCAGGTGCGGGCCGGAGTTCACCGGGGCCTGTCCGAACTGTCCATGCGCGCACTCGCCAACGACGGGGCCACCGCCTCCCGTCACGAGGCCCCGTGCACCACGCCGGAGGAGCTGGTGAAGGCGGTCGGCGAGATGCCGCGCATCCGCCCGCCGGAGCCGGCGTTCACGGCCCCGCCGGAGTACCAGCGCACGACCTACCAGCAGGGCACGTACGGCCGCCCGGCGCCCCACCCCGGCGCAGCCCAGCCGATCACCACCCCGCCTCCCCCGCTGCAGAGCCGTACCGGCAAGGTGCTGAAGTGGGCGGTGTCCGCCCTCCTCATCGCCGCCCTCGGTCTGGGCAGCTGGCAGTTGGCGGACGCACTGATGGACCAGGGCGGCAAGTCCGACGACACCAACAAGAGCCAGACGACGGACGACGGGGACAAGGGGTCGAAGACTTCGGCTTCCGGCAAGCCGATCGCCATCCAGAAGGCGCGCGACTTCGACCCGTTCAGCGCGGACCACTCCGAGAAGCCCGCAGACGTAGGAAAGGTCTACGACAACAGCCCGTCCACCTACTGGCAGACGGACTTCTATCTCAGCCCCAAGTTCGGAAACCTGAAGCCGGGCGTCGGGGTCATCCTCGATCTGGGCAAGGTCCAGCAGGTCGGAAAGGCAACCGTCACCTTCCTGGGGGACACCTCGGTCGAGCTCCGCGCCGCAAGCGCTGACGCCGTTTCGCAACCGACGTCGTTCGACGCCTACGGCAAGGCTGCCAGCGGCTCGGGCACGACGGTGGTACTCATGCCCGACAAGCCCCTCAAGACCCGGTACCTCCTGGTGTGGCTGACCGAGCTGCCCTCGGACGGGGCGGGCCACTGGCGGGGCAGAGTGGCAGACGTCAAGGTGACCAGCTGAGGTCTCCACTCGGGAGGGGCAGATGGCGGAGGGCGCCGGATACGACCGGGTGAGCGACAAGGATCTCCTCGCCCGTCATGTGGAAGGCGATCCCGATGCCTTCGGTGAGATCGTGCGGCGGCATCGGGATCGGCTCTGGGCAGTCGCGCTGCGAACGCTGGGGGACCGCGAGGAGGCCGCCGACGCGGTCCAGGACGCCCTGGTGTCGGCCTACCGGGCCGCCCATACCTTCCGGGGCCAGTCGGCCGTCACAACCTGGCTGCACCGAATCACGGTGAACGCCTGTCTGGACCGCGCCCGCAAGGCGGCTTCACGGAAGACCGCTCCGGTCGACGACACCGAGCGGCTGGAACAGTTGCTGGAACCACACGAGTCGGCCTCGGCGCCGGCCGAACGCAACGATGTCCAGCGCCAGCTCTTCGAAGCGCTCGGCACCCTCCCGCACGACCAGCGGGCCGCCCTGGTCCTGGTGGACATGCAGGGGTATCCCGTGGCCGAGGCCGCACGGATCCTCGATGTGCCGACGGGCACCGTGAAGAGCCGGTGTGCCCGGGGCAGAGCCCGGCTGCTACCTCTCCTCACTCATCTACGGCCCGAGGGTTCCGGAAGCGGAAAAGAACCCGGCGTGGGACGGAACCGGGTGGAGGGGACATCCGTCCCACCGGCAACGGGGGCTCCGAGTGGGAGCCCCAAGGACACGGGACCGAGTGATTCAGCCGTAGTGAAGGGCGGAGGTGGGCGAGCGTGACTTCCACGACAGACACTGCCGGGCACCCGGACGTCGCGGAGATCTCCGACCTCACCGAAGGCCTTCTGCCTCCGGACCGCAGCGCGGACGTACGGCGCCATCTGGAGACGTGTGAGCTGTGCGCGGACGTGCGTGCCTCGCTGGAGGAGATCCGGGGGCTCCTGGGAGCCGTATCGGGAGCGGAGCGCATGCCGGCCGACGTGGCCGAACGCATTTACGCCGCGCTGGCCGCAGAGGCACTGCTCAGCGCCTCGGCTCCGGAACCGCTGAGCGCCCAGGTCTCTCCGGAGACCGCGCTGACGCATGGGGCCGGCGAGGGTCATGTTTCACGTGAAACATCGCTCCCCTCGGACCGGCCCGCCAGCCGTCCTCAGGCGGCGACCGGTCCGGGACGAAAGGGGCACGAGCGGGGCCGCCGCCGGAGGCGAGTGGTCCTGGGGGCTGTCCTGACCGCGGCCGTCCTGGGGGTGGGGTCACTGGTGCTGCAGTCGCTCGGCGATCACTCCTCCGACACCACCACTGCCCATGGAAAGCCGACGCCTTCCGTCGGCCCGTTCTCCGGCGCGAGTGTCCGGAGCCAGGTGAAGGATCTGCTCACCAACAAGAAGAACGGGCAGCAGGGCCAGCGGCCTCGATCGGGCCTTGAGTCCGAGCAGAACACCCCCAAGCCGACCGAGAGTCCCAACACCCTGATCCAGACCGACGTCGCCGTCCCCGACTGCGTCCGGGCGGCGCTCCACCGGGGCGACGACGTCCTGGGCGCCAAGACGGGAACGTACGACGGGAAGTCCGCCTACCTGGTGGTGGTGCCCGACGCCGCCGACAGGACACGTGTCACGGTCTACATCGTCGACGCGGCCTGTATCGGACAGCAGCCCGGCTCCGCCGGCACGGTTCTTCTGAAGCATTCCTTCGCGCGCCCATGAGTGCCCCCGGTCCCTGAGACCGCCCGCCTCTGAGTCACGCCTGCCCCTGAATCTGCCGGGCCGCTCCCGCTGTCACCCGACGCATGCGTGTGCCCCGGCACACCGGGAATGCGGGCCCCGTAGGATCCGTTGGGTGGGGTGAGAGTCCTGAAAGGGGCTCCCACCGGTCGACTGACACAGACCAGAGACGAGGAATCAAGCCGTGAGCGACGTCCGTAACGTGATCATCATCGGCTCCGGGCCCGCAGGCTACACGGCGGCGCTCTACACCGCCCGTGCCTCGCTGAAGCCCCTGGTGTTCGAGGGCGCCGTCACCGCCGGTGGCGCCCTGATGAACACCACCGAGGTCGAGAACTTCCCGGGCTTTCGCGACGGCGTCATGGGCCCCGAGCTCATGGACAACATGCGGGCACAGGCCGAACGCTTCGGCGCCGAGCTCATCCCGGACGACATCGTCTCCGTTGACCTCGCCGGTGAGATCAAGACCGTGACCGACACCGCGGGCACGATCCACAAGGCGAAGGCCGTCATCGTGGCCACCGGCTCGCAGCACCGCAAGCTGGGCCTGCCGAACGAGGACGCCCTGTCCGGTCGCGGTGTCTCCTGGTGTGCGACCTGCGACGGGTTCTTCTTCAAGGACCAGGACATCGCCGTGATCGGTGGCGGCGACACCGCGATGGAGGAGGCCACCTTCCTCTCGCGGTTCGCCAAGTCCGTGACGATTGTCCACCGCCGGGACACGCTGCGCGCCTCGAAGGCGATGCAGGAGCGCGCCTTCGGCGACCCGAAGATCAAGTTCGTGTGGGACAGCGAGGTCGCCGAGGTCCAGGGCGAGCAGAAGCTCTCGGGTCTGAGGCTGCGCAACGTCAAGACCGGCGAGTTGTCGGAGCTGCCCGTGACCGGTCTGTTCATCGCGATCGGCCACGACCCGCGCACCGAGCTGTTCAAGGGTCAGCTGGACCTGGACGAGGAGGGCTACCTGAAGGTCGCCGCTCCGTCCACCCGCACCAATGTGACCGGTGTCTTTGCCGCCGGTGACGTGGTCGACCACACCTACCGCCAGGCGATCACTGCGGCCGGAACCGGCTGCTCCTCCGCTCTGGACGCCGAGCGCTTCCTCTCCGCCCTCGCGGACGAGGACAAGGCGGAGCCCGAGAAAACCGCCGCCGTCTGACCTTCCCCTTCTTCCCCTGCCCCACCGCATGATCAAGGAGCCCGCTGTGGCCAACCTGAAGAACGTGACCGACGCTTCCTTCGACGAGGACGTCCTCAAGAGCGACAAGCCCGTCCTGGTGGACTTCTGGGCCGCCTGGTGCGGTCCCTGCCGCCAGATCGCCCCGTCCCTCGAGGCGATCGCCGCCGAGTACGGCGACAAGATCGAGGTCGTCAAGCTGAACATCGACGAGAACCCGGGTACGGCCGCCAAGTACGGCGTCATGTCCATCCCGACCCTGAACGTCTACCAGGGTGGCGAGGTCGCCAAGACCATCGTCGGTGCCAAGCCGAAGGCCGCGATCGTGCGCGACCTCGATGAGTTCATCGCCGAGTAAGGCGAGAACCGTGCGGTGCCGTCCGAGCTACGGTGCATGTTTCACGTGAAACACGAATGGGCCAACCCTCACGGGTTGGCCCATTCGCTTATGTCCCTCCACTGACCCAGCAGCTACAGCGGCCTCAGCGCCGGTTCCTTCTGGACCGCTCCGAGAAGCCGGTCGAGCGCCATCTCCACGTCTTCCTTCCAAGAGAGCGTCGACCGCAGCTCCAGCCGCAGCCGGGGATGCGTGGGATGCTGCCGGACCGTTTTGAAGCCGACGGCCAGAAGATGTTCCGCCGGTAGCAGGCAGGCGGGTTCCTTCCAGCGAGCGTCACCGAAGGCCTCGATCGCCTTGAAGCCTCGGCGCAGCAGATCCTTGGCAACCGTCTGCACGAGCACTCGGCCCAGCCCCTGCCCCTGATAGCCGGGCATGATGAACGCCGTCATCAACTGCACGGCGTCGGGCGAGATGGGACTCGTCGGGAAGGCCGACGAGCGCGGGACATAGGCCGGAGGGGCGTAGAGAACGAATCCCACCGGTACGTCATCGACGTAGACCACCCGGCCGCACGAACCCCAGTCCAGCAGAACGGCGGAGATCCAGGCTTCCTTCTCCAATGCCGAGGTGCCCGTCCTTACCGCCGCTTCGCCGCTGACGGGATCCAGCTCCCAGAAGACACACGACCGACAGCGTTGGGGAACGTCCTGAAGGTTGTCCAGCGTGAGCGGCACGAGCCGACGCCCCATGAAGGCTGTTCCTCGCTTCCTTCACCTGCCGCATCACGCGCGGCTGTCAGAGCGCTCCGCTGCCTGAGCAGGCTGCCGACGAATCCGCCGACCGCTCCAAGGCTCAGGCCCGCGCTCACCAGTCCGGTGCGGCTCATCGATCGCATGGCCCCCGTCTCCCCACTCAGAGATGCAGATGCTGTCCGGTGGATGCGCCATACCCGTTCGCATCGTATCCACGATGTGATTCGCTCGATACCGCCTCAAAGCAAAGAGCGGGCCGTGTTCCGGTACACACCGGACACGGCCCGCTCCTATGCGGCCGAGCGGGCGGGCCGGGATCAGTCGTCCTCTTCGTCAGTCGCGTTCTGCAGCTCCTGATGCAGCACCGGCCCCTCGCCCGGAGCGAGCGTGCTCAAGATCCGCTGAAGATCGTCCACCGAGGCGAACTCGACGGTGATCTTGCCCTTCTTCTGGCCGAGGTCGACCTTCACCCGTGTCTCGAAGCGGTCCGACAGACGGGTCGCCAGCTCGTCCAGGGCCGGGGAGAGCCGGGAGCCGGCGCGCGGCCCCTTGGGACGCTGAGGCTTCTGGGGCCGCGAACCCATGAGGGTCACGATCTCCTCGACGGCTCGCACCGACAGCCCCTCGGCCACGATGCGGTGAGCCAGCCGGTCCTGCTCCTCGGAGTCCTCGATGGACAACAGGGCTCGGGCATGCCCGGCGGACAGGACACCGGCAGCCACGCGCTTCTGGACGGCTGGCGAGAGCTTCAGCAGACGCAGCGTGTTGGAGACCTGGGGCCGGGAGCGCCCGATCCGGTCGGCCAGCTGGTCGTGCGTGCAGTTGAAGTCCTTAAGCAGCTGGTCGTAGGCGGCGGCCTCTTCCAGTGGGTTCAGCTGCGCGCGGTGCAGGTTCTCCAACAGCGCGTCCAGGAGGAGCTTCTCGTCCTCCGTGGCCCGGACGATCGCCGGGATGGCCTCCAGACCGGCCTCGCGGCAGGCCCGCCAGCGGCGCTCGCCCATGATGAGCTCATAGCGGGCGGGTCCCAGCTGCCGTACGACGACGGGCTGGAGGAGACCGACCTCCTTGATGGAGGTGACCAGCTCCTGGAGCGCGTCCTCGTCGAAGACATCACGCGGCTGGCGCGGATTGGGCGAGATCGTGTCGAGCGGAATCTCGGCGAAGTGCGCGCCCATCGGAGCAGCCGGCGCCTCCGTGAGGGGGCTTGCGGGGGGCTCTTCGGTTTCATGTGAAATAGGCGGCAGCGCGGCCACCTTCGCCGCGGCAACCCCGCGGTCGGTCGTCAGCGCCGGGACGGCTGCGGGGGAGGTGGAGACTCCACCACCCAGCGCGGCCGGAGCCGGGGTCTTCTCCGTCGGGGCAGCGGGGATCAGTGCGCCTAGACCACGGCCCAGCCCCCTCCGTCGCTCGCTCACTGGATCCCCTCCACCATGCTTGGGTCGTTCTGGGCGCCGATGTGGGCCTGGCTCGCGTCATAGCTGATGCCGATGCCCTTCAGCGCGATTTCCCGGGCCGCCTCAAGGTACGAGAGAGCACCGCTCGATCCAGGATCGTATGTCAGTACCGTCTGCCCGTAGCTCGGCGCCTCGGAGATACGGACGGAGCGGGGAATGCTCGTCCGCAGCACCTCGTCACCGAAGTGGGTGCGCACCTCTTCCGCGACCTGGGAAGCGAGACGCGTCCGGCCGTCGTACATGGTGAGCAGGATGGTCGACACATGCAGCGCAGGGTTGAGGTGCCCCCGCACCAGGTCGACGTTGCGCAGCAGCTGCCCCAGGCCCTCGAGTGCGTAGTACTCGCACTGGATCGGGATGAGGACCTCCTGGCCCGCTACCAGCGCGTTGACCGTCAACAGGCCGAGCGAGGGCGGGCAGTCGATGAGGACGTAGTCCAACGGCTGTTCATAGGCCTGGATCGCCCGCTGTAGTCGGCTCTCACGGGCCACCAGGGACACCAACTCGATCTCCGCACCGGCGAGATCGATGGTGGCGGGGGCACAGAAGAGACCCTCTACATCGGGGACCGGCTGGACCACCTCGGCGAGAGGCTTGCTCTCCACCAACACGTCATAGATCGAAGGAACTTCGGCGTGGTGGTCGATCCCGAGGGCGGTGGACGCATTGCCCTGCGGGTCGAGGTCGATCACCAGGACGCGGCCGCCGTGCAGAGCCAGCGAAGCAGCAAGGTTGACGGTGGTCGTCGTCTTGCCCACGCCGCCCTTCTGGTTGGCGACCACGATGACTCTGGTCTGCTCCGGCCGAGGCAGGCCTTCGCCGGCGCGGCCCAGAGCCTCTACCGCCAGTTGGGCCGCACGACCGATCGGAGTGTCGTCCATCGGAGGCGGTGTTTCACGTGAAACATCCGCCCCCATCGACTCGGTACGGGGACCGGGGACCGGATCGGTCATCGGTCCCGCGATGTTGGCGTCGGACCGCAAGGATTCACTCTCCTCGACTTCAGGCTCGCAATGAACAGAGCCTCCCATGTCTTCGGGGTCGTGAACCAGTGAGGCCTGGTGTTCTGTGGAGAAATCCACCTCTGTGGACAACTCCGTGCCCCTGGAGAGGACCGGAGTGCCCTGGGAGACGGGATCCTCCGCCAAGGAACCGAGGGGCTTGCGGTCACGAGGTTCGGCCGCAGCGCGGCCGCGACTGATGATGCCGTGGAGAAGTGAGCGACGTTTCACGTGAAACACGATGCACAGCGGCGGCGACCGGACCTTCGCGACACTCCGACCTGCGTAGGTTTGGCAGCTTGTGTGGAGTACGTCTCGTCCTCAGGACGGATCCGAGACGCCCCTGCCCCTGCTCAACGGCGACGACGGGCCCGGCCCGTCCGGGCCGCCTTAGCACGCTTGGCCGCGAACCGCACACCACCCGGGCTCTCCCCGACCTCGACCCGCACCACCGTGGACAACGGGTCCACGATGCCCTCACCCACATGCAGGATCGACGTCTCCACCGCACCGAGCTTGCTGAGTGCCGTGGCCGCCGCCTTCAGCTCCTCCTCGGCGGTGTCTCCCTTCAGTGCAAGCATCTCGCCGTAGGGACGCAGCAGCGGGATGCCCCAGGTGGCCAGGCGATCCAGCGGGGCCACGGCCCGGGCGGTCACCACATGGACCGGCGGCAGCTTGCCCAGGACCTCCTCGGCCCGGCCTCGCACCACCGTGACGTGATCCAGGCCGAGCAGCTCGACGACCTCAGTGAGGAAGTTGGTGCGCCGCAGCAGCGGCTCCAGCAGGGTGATGTTCAGGTCGTCCCGGACCAGGGCCAGCGGGATCCCGGGCAGACCGGCACCGGAGCCGACATCGCAGACCGTCACTCCCTCGGGGACGGCCTCGGAGAGCACCGCGCAGTTCAGCAGGTGCCGCTCCCACAGACGGGGCACTTCCCGCGGGCCGATGAGGCCGCGCTGCACCCCCGCCTCGGCGAGCAGCTCCGCGTAGCGGACCGCATCGGCGAAGCGATCACCAAAAACTTGCCGCGCCTGCTCGGGCACGGGGGGAAGCTCCGCTGCCTCCGTCACGGGGACCGTCCTTCCGTACAGCGCCGGCGCTTCGGGCACCGGCCACCAGAACTACCAGGCTGACAAAGTTCGGCCCCGTCTGCTCAACAGACGGGGCCGGTGGAACGTGGGGGCCGATCAGGCGGGCAGCACGACGACGAACCGCTGCGGCTCCTCGCCCTCGGACTCGCTGCGCAGTCCCGCGGCCTTGACCGCGTCGTGCACGACCTTGCGCTCGAACGGGGTCATCGGCTTGAGCTTCACGGGCTCGCCGGTGTTCTTCGCGTCGCTGGCGGCCTTGGCGCCGATCTCGGACAGCTCGGCCCGCTTCCTGGCCCGGTAACCCGCGATGTCCAGCATCAGCCGGCTGCGGTCGCCGGTCTCCCGGTGCACGGCCAGGCGCGTCAGCTCCTGCAGTGCCTCCAGCACCTCGCCGTCCCGGCCCACGAGCTTCTGCAGTTCGCGGCTGCCGGTGTCGCTGATGATCGACACGGAGGCGCGGTCGGCCTCGACGTCCATGTCGATGTCGCCGTCGAGGTCGGCGATGTCCAGCAGACCCTCCAGGTAGTCCGCCGCGATCTCACCCTCCTGCTCCAGGCGGGTCAGGGCGTCTGCACCTTCGGCAGCGGCAGAGGTGGTGCCTTCCGTCACGGGATGGGCTCCTTCTTACTTCTTGGACGGGGACTTGGGCCGCTGCGGGCCACCCTTGCGCTGGCCGGACTGGGCCTTGCTACGGGTGCCGGAGCCGGGCTTCTCGGCCTGCTGGGCAGCGGCGGGCTTGTCGTCCTGCGGATCGTCGGACTTCTCCAGCGAGGTGGACGAGCCGGACCCGCCCGCCTGCTTGGGCCCGCCGGACTGACGCTGGGACTTGGACTGGCGCTTGGGCTGCTGGCGCCGGGCGGCGGTGCCGGCGCCGGCCGCCGAGCTGGTCTCCGCAGCGTCCGCGGTCTGCGCCTCTGCCTGGGCTGTGCTCTTCAGCACGGTGCCGTCGGCCTGGGCGGCGAGACCGGCCTTGCTCACGGCGTTGATGAACTTGCGCTCGAACTCGTTGCGGTCGCGGCCCTTGGCGACGATCGCCTTGACGATGGCCTTCTCGCTGCGCCGGCGGACCTTGCCGTGCTGCGTGACGTGCTTGGTCAGACGCTCCAGGTAGGCGGCCTGGGCCTTGGAACCCGGGGTCGGGTTGTTGTGGATGACGTACATCTGCTGGCCCATGGTCCACACGTTCGTGGTCAGCCAGTAGACGAGGACACCGACCGGGAAGTTGATACCGAAGACGGCGAACATGACCGGGAAGACGTACATCAGCATCTTCTGCTGCTGCATGAACGGCGTCTTCACCGTGGTGTCGACGTTCTTCGTCATCAGCTGACGCTGCGTGTAGAACTGCGACGCCGACATCAGGACGATCATGATCGCGGTGACGACCCGGACGTCGGTCAGCGTGGCGCCGAGCGAGGCGACCTTGTCCGCGCTGTCCGTGAACTTCGCCGCGAGCGGGGCGCCGAAGATGTGCGCCTTACGGGCGCTGGCGAGCAGCGGCTCGTTGATGACGCCGATCGTCTTGCCCGTCGCGATGCCGTTGAGCACGTGGTACAGGGCGAAGAAGAACGGGGACTGCGCCAGGATGGGAAGGCACGAGGAGAGCGGGTTGGTACCCGACTCCTTGTACAGCTTCATCATCTCTTCGGACTGGCGCTGCCGGTCGTTCTTGTAGCGCTCCTGGATCTTCTTCATCTCCGGCTGGAGCGTCTGCATCGCGCGGGTGGCCTTGATCTGCTTCACGAAGAGCGGGACCAGGCAGATGCGGATCAGGATCACCAGGGACACGATGGACAGGCCCCAGGCCCACCCGGTGTCAGCGCCGAAGATGGCGCCGTACACCTTGTGGAACTGGACGATGACCCATGAAACGGGTGTCGTGATGAAGCTGAAGAGGCTGGCAATCGTGTCCACTAATCATGCTCCTTGGGCATGGGACGAGGTCTCTGCGGCCGGGCTCGAAGGAAGCTCGGAAGAAGGACTCTCGGGCTTCACTTCGGTGGCCGGTTCGGCGGCGGAGGGCCCGCCCTTGCGTGCACGCCAAGCGTTCCGCAGCATTTCGTGCCACCGTGGGCGCTTGCGCGGCGGGACATGGTCCACACCACCCAGCGACCACGGATTGCACCGGAGGATGCGCCAGGCGGTAAGTGCCGTTCCCTTGATCGCACCGTGCCGGTCGATGGCCGTGTACCCGTAGTGGGAGCACGACGGGTAGTACTTGCACACCGGCCCCAGCAGTGGACTGATCGTCCACTGGTACAGCTTGATCAGAGCCAGCAGCGGGTACTTCATCGCGCGCCCCCTCCCAGCAGCCGCTGAACGGCGGCATCCAGGTCTCGGGCCAGCTGTGCGTGGTCTGCGTCGCCCGCTCCGGGCAGCGCTCGTACGACTACCAGGCTACCGGGGGCAAACAGGGCGACTCGCTCACGCATCAGATGACGCAGTCTGCGCTTCACTTTGTTGCGCACGACCGCTCCACCCACAGCCTTGCTCACGACGAAACCCGCACGCGTCGGGGGAGCGCTCTCCCCAGGCGCGTGCGGGTCCGTGGCACCGCTACGAAGGTGGACGACGAGGGTCGGGCGTCCTGCCCGGCGACCTCGCCGAACCGCGGTCGCGAAGTCCTCGCGCCGCCTCAGCCGGTTCTCGGTGGGCAGCACGACGTCATGACCTGATCGGGATCAGGCGGACAGGCGGGCGCGACCCTTGCTACGGCGGGACGCGAGAATCGCGCGGCCGGCACGGGTGCGCATACGCAGCCGGAAGCCGTGGGTCTTCGCGCGACGACGGTTGTTCGGCTGGAAGGTGCGCTTGCTCACTCGGGGGCTCCAGAAATCAATCGGTGGTGGCGGGGTGCCGTCCTGGCTGTCACCGTGCGCCCACGAGTAGCTCGCGTCACGCCCGAGTGCACCGCTTCCCGATCACCTGACGTGATCTGTGCCCATCGGAGGCAGGCGGCAGCAGCCATCGACAACTCGACCTGGTTACGGTACGCGGGGCTGCGCCATCCGGTCAAACCGGGGGTCACAGAGAGACACTATCCACAGGCTGGGGACAACAACTTGAACCGCACCCGCCGCGCTGACTACCGTGGCTGAACTCCGATTCGTTCTTTTGTCCCCCGCCCCGGCGGGTTTGACCCACCGATCACCCGAAGTACCCCCCGACCCGTTCCGCGATCACACGTTCGTGGGACCTGTGAGAGAGCGTGCCCTGTGGCTGACGTACCCGCCGATCTTGCCGCAGTGTGGCCGCGAGTACTGGAGCAGCTCCTCGGAGAGGGCCGCGGACAGGGTGTCGAGGCGAAGGACGAGCACTGGATCCGGCGCTGCCAGCCGCTCGCGCTGGTCGCGGACACCGCTCTGCTCGCCGTACCGAACGAATTCGCGAAGGGCGTACTGGAGGGCCGGCTCGCGCCGGTCGTCAGCGAGACGCTGAGCCGCGAGTGCGGCCGCCCCATCCGTATCGCGATCACCGTGGACGACTCCGCGGGCGAGCCCCCGGCTCCCGCGGCGCCGGTGCAGCAGCCGCCCAAGCCGCGCTACGAAGAGCCCGAGCTGCCGTCCGCCCCGTCGTACGAGGAACGGTCCTACGAGGGCTACGGCCGCCATCGCGCCGCCGAGCAGCCGCCGGCCGAGCAGCAGCACCGCGCCGACCAGCGGCCCAACGGCCGCGCCGACCAGCTCCCCGTCGTACGCCCGGCGTATCCCTCCGAATACCAGCGCCGCGAGCCCGGCACCTGGCCGCGGCCCACGCAGGACGAGTACAGCTGGCAGCAGCCGCGGCTCGGCTTCCCCGAGCGCGACCCGTACGCCTCGCCGTCGTCCCAGGACGCCTACGGCTCCGGCCCGGAGGGTTACGGCTCCGGCCCCGAGGCCTACGGCTCGCCGGCCTCGGACTACCGCTCGCAGGGCATGGACCGGCCGTCGTACGAGCAGCAGCGCGGCGACTACGACAACCCGCGCGCCGACTACGACTCGGGGCGCCCGGACTACGACTCCGCACGCCCCGAGTACGACCCGTCCCGCACCGAGTACGACCAACGCGACGCCGTCCGCCGTGAGCTGCCCGAGCAGCCGACGGGCGGCGGCCCGGCGCGCCGCGGTGGCCCCGGCCGACCGGACCTGCCCACGACCGGCGCGCCCGGCCCGCTGGCCGCGCAGCCCGCGCCGGCGAGCGGTCCCGGCGAGCCGACGGCGCGGCTGAACCCGAAGTACCTCTTCGACACGTTCGTCATCGGCGCCTCCAACCGGTTCGCGCACGCGGCCGCGGTCGCCGTCGCCGAGGCACCGGCGAAGGCCTACAACCCCCTGTTCATCTACGGGGAGTCGGGGCTCGGCAAGACGCATCTGCTGCACGCCATCGGGCACTACGCGCGCAGCCTCTACCCGGGCACGCGCGTGCGGTACGTGAGCTCGGAGGAGTTCACCAACGAGTTCATCAACTCCATCCGCGACGGCAAGGGCGACAGCTTCCGCAAGCGCTACCGCGAGATGGACATCCTGCTCGTCGACGACATCCAGTTCCTCGCGGACAAGGAGTCGACGCAGGAGGAGTTCTTCCACACCTTCAACACGCTCCACAACGCGAACAAGCAGATCGTGCTGTCCTCCGACCGGCCGCCGAAGCAGCTGGTCACGCTGGAGGACCGGCTGCGGAACCGTTTCGAGTGGGGTCTGATCACCGACGTGCAGCCGCCCGAGCTGGAGACGCGTATCGCGATCCTGCGCAAGAAGGCGGTGCAGGAGCAGCTCAACGCCCCGCCGGAGGTGCTGGAGTTCATCGCCTCCCGGATCTCACGGAACATCCGTGAGCTGGAGGGCGCGCTGATCCGGGTGACGGCGTTCGCCTCGCTGAACCGGCAGCCGGTCGACCTCGGCCTGACCGAGATCGTCCTGAAGGACCTCATCCCCGGCGGCGAGGACAGCGCCCCGGAGATCACGGCCACGGCGATCATGGCGGCCACCGCGGACTACTTCGGGCTCACGGTGGAGGACCTGTGCGGCACGTCGCGCGGGCGCGCGCTGGTCACCGCGCGGCAGATCGCGATGTACCTGTGCCGGGAGCTGACCGACCTGTCGCTGCCGAAGATCGGGGCGCAGTTCGGCGGCCGTGACCACACCACCGTCATGCACGCCGACCGCAAGATCCGTGCGCTGATGGCCGAGCGGCGGTCGATCTACAACCAGGTGACCGAGCTGACGAACCGGATCAAGAACGGCTGACGGCGGCTGCGCCTGGCTCGCGCCGACATTGAGGGCGCCTTCGGGACACGACTCCTGAGGGCGCCCTTTGGCATGGTCACTGTCCACAGGGGCGGGTGCCTGGTGTCGGCACCCCGTGCTGTGGCCGGCCGAGGGTCGGGGGCTTGCCCGCGCCGGCGGGGGTGCCGCTGGGTACGGGTGGAGTGTTCCTCCTACGCCACCGGGTGTTCGAATTTCAGCCGGGTTACGGCCATCCTCCACAGATTCGCTGGGTTTCTTCCGTCCACATCCTGGGGACTGTGGAGTTGTCCCGAGCGGCGTCCACAGGGAGCCTGTTCATACGGCGTTCGCCCAGCTCAGCTGCCTGTGGAATCGTGGACGAACGATCTCCACAGGCTGTGGACCGAGCGAAGATCCACAGGCTGTGTACGAGGTTTTCCACCGGCGCCCCACAGGCTGGAGCCGGTTGTCCCCAGTGATCGCCCGCTTCTCCACATGGCTGTCCACTGTTCGGCAACGCGACGCACCCGCTCACCGCGTCGAGTGAAAGCCGTCACACGAAGGTGCCGGATTGGGGTGTGGGAAACGTGGGTAAACCTGGGGACGCAGCTGGGGAGAACTGACCTCGGGCTGTGGGCGGGGTGTGCAGAACTTTCCGTTCTCCACAGATGCCCCCGGTTGTCCACCGCCGTCACCCACAGGCCCCGTGGACAAAATCTTGGCCCTGAGCTGGGCAAACGCGGTTATCCACGGTATCCACAGCCCCTACTACTACTCCCGACTAGAGAGAGTTCGGGAATCGCTTTGAAGCGGGGCCTGTGCACAACTCGCTGTCTCGCGTCCGGCTGCCTCCCGGAGCGACTTGACCCCGACGGGCACCTACTGTCAGTGCGGTGCGTCAGACTGGTCCCCGGTGTCCTTCCCTTCGCAGTGGGCGGTGACACCGAGTCGGAGGACTCAGTAGCAACAGCAGGAGGCGGCTTACGGTGAAGATCCGGGTGGAACGCGACGTACTCGCGGAGGCAGTGGCGTGGGCGGCACGCAGCCTCCCGGCCCGTCCGCCGGCGCCTGTCCTCGCCGGCCTCCTTCTCAAGGCCGAGGACGGCCAGCTGAGCTTGTCGAGCTTCGACTACGAGGTCTCCGCGCGCGTGTCCGTGGAAGCCGAGGTCGAGGAGGAGGGCACCGTCCTCGTCTCCGGCCGGCTGCTCGCCGACATCTCGCGCGCCCTCCCCAACCGGCCGGTGGAGATTTCCACAGACGGTGTACGGGCGACCGTGGTCTGTGGGTCCTCCCGGTTCACCCTGCACACCCTGCCTGTGGAGGAGTACCCGGCGCTGCCGCAGATGCCGAACGCCACGGGCACCGTCCCCGGCGAGGTCTTCGCGGCCGCCGTGTCCCAGGTGGCCATCGCCGCCGGCCGTGACGACACGCTGCCCGTCCTCACCGGTGTGCGCATCGAGATCGAGGGCGACACGGTCACCCTGGCCTCCACCGACCGCTACCGCTTCGCCGTCCGTGAGTTCCTGTGGAAGCCGGAGAACCCGGACGCCTCCGCGGTCGCCCTGGTCCCGGCCAAGACGCTCCTGGACACCGCCAAGTCGCTCGGTGCCGGGGACAGCGTGACGCTGGCGCTGTCCGGGTCGGGCGCGGGCGAGGGCCTGATCGGATTCGAGGGCGCGGGGCGGCGTACGACCACGCGTCTGCTCGAGGGCGACCTGCCCAAGTACCGCACGCTGTTCCCGACCGAGTTCAACTCCGTCGCCGTGATCGAGACCGCGCCGTTCGTGGAGGCCGTCAAGCGTGTGGCGCTGGTGGCCGAGCGGAACACCCCGGTGCGGCTGAGCTTCGAGCAGGGCGTGCTGATCCTGGAAGCGGGCTCCAGCGACGACGCACAGGCTGTGGAAAGGGTCGACGCCCAGCTGGACGGCGACGACATCTCCATCGCCTTCAACCCGACGTTCCTGCTGGACGGTCTGAGCGCGATCGACTCCCCGGTCGCTCAGCTGTCGTTCACGACGTCCACGAAGCCGGCGCTGCTCAGCGGTAAGCCCGCGGTGGATGCCGAGGCCGACGACGCGTACAAGTACCTGATCATGCCGGTGCGGCTCAGCGGCTGACCGTTCGTCCACAGCTGTGCACAGCGTCGGGCGCTCTTGTGGGTGCCCGGCGCTGTGGCTGGTCGGCGGTGGGGCCGCGACTGCTCGCAGCGGCGGCGGTCTGTGGAAAAGTGCAGGTCGCAGGGGATACGGATGAGCGCGTATGCCCACAGCTGTGCGCGAGTTGTCGGGTTTAGGCTCGGCTCGGCACACCGGTGCCTCTCACGCCACACAGCGATCTAAGGAACACAACTGATGGAGCTCGGTCTCGTCGGCCTCGGCAAGATGGGCGGCAACATGCGCGAGCGGATCCGCCGCGCGGGCCACACCGTCATCGGATACGACCGCAACGCGGACCTCGCGGATGTCCACAGCCTGGAAGAGCTTGTGGGCAAGCTCAGCGGTCCGCGCGTGGTCTGGGTGATGGTCCCGGCCGGCGAGCCGACCCAGTCGACCATCGACCAGCTGGCCGAGCTGCTGGAGCCCGGTGACGTGGTCGTGGACGGCGGCAACTCCCGCTGGACGGACGACGAGAAGCACGCCGAGGAGCTGGCGGCCAAGGGCATAGGCTTCGTCGACTGCGGCGTCTCCGGGGGCGTCTGGGGCCTGGAGAACGGGTACGCGCTGATGTACGGCGGCGACGCCGAGAACGTCGCCAAGGTGCAGCCGATCTTCGACGCGCTGAAGCCGGAGGGCGACTTCGGGTCGGTGCACGCCGGCAGGGTCGGCGCGGGCCACTTCGCGAAGATGGTCCACAACGGCATCGAGTACGCGATGATGCAGGCCTACGCCGAGGGCTGGGAGCTGCTGGAGAAGGTCGACTCCGTGGAGAACGTCCGCGAGGTCTTCCGTTCCTGGCAGGAGGGCACTGTCATCCGTTCCTGGCTGCTGGACCTCGCGGTCAACGCGCTGGACGACGACGAGCACCTGGAGGGCCTGCGCGGTTATGCACAGGACTCGGGCGAGGGACGCTGGACTGTGGAGGCCGCGATCGACAACGCGGTGCCGCTGCCGGCGATCACCGCGTCGCTGTTCGCGCGGTTCGCCTCCCGCCAGGAGGACTCGCCGCAGATGAAGATGATCGCCGCGCTGCGCAACCAGTTCGGCGGTCACGCCGTAGAGAAGAAGTAATCCACAGATCCACAGAGTCGCAGTCGTGAGTCCTGTGGATCCACAGTTCATCAGCACTCTGGGGAAGGCCGGCGAAACGACCATGCACGTCACGCATCTTTCGCTGGCCGACTTCCGCTCGTACGCCCGGGCCGAGGTTCCGCTCGACCCGGGCGTCACCGCCTTTGTCGGCCCCAACGGGCAGGGCAAGACCAACCTGGTGGAAGCGGTCGGATACCTCGCCACCCTCGGCAGCCACCGGGTCGCCTCCGACGCGCCCCTCGTCCGCATGGGCGCCGAGCGGGCCGTCATCCGGGCGCAGGTGCGGCAGGGCGAGCGGCAGCAGCTGGTCGAGCTGGAGCTGAATCCGGGCAGGGCCAATCGCGCCCGCATCAACCGGTCCTCGCAGGCCAGGCCCAGGGACGTCCTGGGGATCGTACGGACCGTGCTGTTCGCGCCCGAAGATCTCGCCCTCGTCAAAGGCGACCCGGGCGAACGGCGGCGGTTCCTCGACGAGCTGATCACGGCCCGGTCGCCGCGCATGGCCGGGGTGCGCTCCGACTACGAGCGCGTCCTCAAGCAGCGCAACACCCTGCTCAAGACGGCCGCCCTGGCGCGCCGGCACGGCGGGCGGTCCATGGATCTGTCCACGCTCGACGTGTGGGACCAGCATCTCGCGCGCGCGGGCGCCGAGTTGCTCGCCCAGCGGTTGGACCTGATCGCCGCGCTGCAGCCGCTGGCCGACAAGGCGTACGAGCAGCTGGCCCCGGGCGGCGGGCCGCTGGCGCTGGAGTACAAGCCGTCCGCGCCCGGCGAGGCTCACGCGCGCGAGGATCTCTACGCCCAGCTGATGGCGGCTTTGGCGGAGGCGCGCAAGCAGGAGATCGAGCGCGGTGTCACTCTCGTAGGCCCTCATCGGGACGATTTGATACTCAAACTCGGTCAGCTGCCCGCCAAGGGGTACGCCTCCCACGGCGAGTCCTGGTCCTATGCGCTCGCCCTGCGCCTGGCCTCCTACGACCTGCTGCGGGCCGAGGGCAACGAGCCGGTGCTGGTCCTGGACGACGTCTTCGCCGAGCTGGACACGCGCCGCCGGGAGCGGCTGGCCGAGCTGGTCGCACCGGGCGAGCAGGTACTGGTCACCGCCGCCGTGGACGACGACGTCCCGCAGGTACTGGCCGGGGCGCGGTACGCCGTGTCCGGCGGGACGGTGGAGCGCGTATGAGCGCCGACGGACCCACCCCCCAGAATCCGAAGAAGAGCGGGAACGAACCCTCCGGCGTCGACCTCGCGCGCGTGGCGTTGCGCGCGGCGAAAGAACAGGCACGCGCGCGTGGGGACGCGGCGCGGCAGAAGAAGCAGGCCCGTCGCGGTGGCGGGCTGCGCTCCGGCGCGCGCGCCGACGGCCGCGACCCGATGGCGCTGGGCGCCGCGATCAACCGGCTGCTGACCGAGCGCGGCTGGGAGACCCCCGCGGCGGTCGGCGGGGTGATGGGCCGCTGGCCGCAGATCGTCGGCGAGGACCTGGCCAAGCACTGTGTGCCGCAGCGGTACGACGAGGACGAGCGCGTGCTGGTCGTGGGTTGCGACTCGACGGCCTGGGCGACCCAGCTGCGCCACCTCGCGCCCGCGCTGGTCGCCCGCCTCAACGAGGATCTGGGGCACGGCACCGTACGGATGATCAAGGTGCTCAATCCGGGCGGCCCGGCCCGGCGCTACGGCCCGCTGCGGGCTCCGGGGAGCTCCGGGCCCGGCGATACGTACGGGTGACGTACATCACGTCGCAAAGTGGGACCGTGCCGTCGGCGTGGCGCCGTAACACAGGTGTGGAGAGCTGCCGCGGCACCGGCGGATCGTCATCTGACCCCCCAGTAGCCAAGGGTTGACGACTCGAAGCGCTGAGTGCCGCTGTGAGCCCCTCGGAGCCCCCATCCGCATATCGGGACCCGATCGAGGTCGGTTCAGGGCGGCACATGGGGACTCAGGTACCGGCAAACCCCCATCGATGTCGGAGCTACCGGTAGACTGGGAGACAATCCCGCCCCACTGTGGGGACCGCCCGGGAAAAGCTGAGCAACGCTGATCAAGGCTTACCACCGCAACATGCCGCAGCCGCTCCGGCAACCCGCCGACGAGCCCGGCTCGTGCTGTGCCAGAAAGGGCGCTTCGTGGCCGATTCCGGCAACCCCAACGAGAACATCCCGTCCACCGACGCCGGCGTGAACGCCGAGGCAACCGCCTCGGCTTCGTACGACGCCAGTGCCATCACCGTGCTCGAAGGGCTGGACGCGGTCCGCAAGCGGCCCGGCATGTACATCGGTTCCACGGGCGAGCGCGGCCTGCACCACCTGGTGTACGAGGTCGTCGACAACTCGGTCGACGAGGCACTGGCCGGGTACGCGGACACGATCGACATCACGATCCTCGCCGACGGCGGCGTCCGGGTCGTCGACAACGGCCGTGGCATCCCGGTGGGCATCGTGCCCTCCGAGGGCAAGCCGGCCGTCGAGGTCGTGCTGACCGTGCTGCACGCGGGCGGCAAGTTCGGCGGCGGCGGTTACGCCGTCTCCGGCGGTCTGCACGGTGTGGGCGTGTCCGTCGTGAACGCGCTGTCCACGAAGGTCTCCGTCGAGGTCAGGACCGACGGGCACCGGTGGACGCAGGACTACAAGATGGGCGTCCCGACCGCCCCCCTGGACAAGCACGAGGCGACCGAGGAGACCGGCACGTCGGTCACCTTCTGGGCCGACCCGGAGATCTTCGAGACCACCGAGTACTCCTTCGAGACGCTGTCGCGGCGTTTCCAGGAGATGGCGTTCCTCAACAAGGGTCTGACGATCAAACTCACCGACGAGCGCGAGTCGGCGAAGGCCACCAGCGGCGCGGACGAGGCGGGCGCGGACGAGAAGGCCGAGGTCAAGGCCGTCACGTACTACTACGAGGGCGGCATCGTCGACTTCGTGAAGTACCTCAACTCCCGCAAGGGAGAGGTGGTGCACCCCACCGTCATCGACCTGGAGGCGGAGGACAAGGACAAGAGCCTGTCCCTCGAGGTCGCGATGCAGTGGAACAGCGGCTACACCGAGGGCGTGTACTCCTTCGCGAACATCATCCACACCCACGAGGGCGGTACGCACGAAGAGGGCTTCCGGGCCGCGCTGACGTCGCTGATCAACAAGTACGCGCGCGACAAGAAGCTGCTGCGCGAGAAGGACGACAACCTCACCGGTGACGACATCCGTGAGGGTCTGACCGCGATCATCTCGGTCAAGCTGAGCGAGCCGCAGTTCGAGGGCCAGACGAAGACCAAGCTGGGGAACACGGAGGCCAAGACCTTCGTGCAGAAGGCGGTCTACGAGCACCTCAACGACTGGCTGGACCGCAACCCGGTCGAGGCCGCGGACATCATCCGCAAGGGCATCCAGGCGGCCACCGCGCGCGTGGCGGCCCGCAAGGCCCGCGACCTGACCCGCCGCAAGGGCCTGCTGGAGTCGGCGTCCCTGCCGGGCAAGCTGTCCGACTGCCAGTCGAACGACCCGACCAAGTGCGAGATCTTCATCGTCGAGGGTGACTCCGCCGGCGGCTCGGCCAAGTCCGGCCGCAACCCGCAGTACCAGGCGATCCTCCCGATCCGCGGCAAGATCCTCAACGTGGAGAAGGCCAGGATCGACAAGATCCTGCAGAACCAGGAGATCCAGGCGCTGATCTCGGCCTTCGGCACGGGTGTGCACGAGGACTTCGACATCGAGAAGCTCCGCTACCACAAGATCATCCTGATGGCGGACGCCGACGTCGACGGTCAGCACATCAGCACCCTCCTGCTGACCTTCCTGTTCCGCTTCATGCGGCCGCTGGTCGAGGCCGGGCACGTGTACCTGTCCCGTCCCCCGCTGTACAAGATCAAGTGGGGCCGGGACGACGCGGAGTACGCCTACTCGGACCGCGAGCGCGACGCACTGATCGAGATGGGCCGCCAGCGCGGAAAGCGCGTCCGTGAGGACTCGATCCAGCGCTTCAAGGGCCTCGGCGAGATGAACGCCGAGGAGCTGCGTGTGACCACGATGGACCAGGAGCACCGGGTCCTCGGCCAGGTCACGCTGGACGACGCCGCCCAGGCCGACGACCTGTTCTCGGTCCTGATGGGCGAGGACGTCGAGGCGCGCCGCCAGTTCATCCAGCGCAACGCCAAGGACGTCCGCTTCCTCGACATCTGAGTCGGTCTCAGCTGACCGCACCAGGAAGGATCTTCACCAGCAATGGCCGACGAGAACACTCCGCAAACCCCTGAGACCGAGGGCGGCGAGCTCGTGATGCGTGTCGAGCCCGTCGGGCTCGAGACGGAGATGCAGCGCTCGTACCTGGACTACGCGATGTCCGTCATCGTGTCCCGTGCGCTGCCCGACGTCCGGGACGGTCTCAAGCCCGTCCACCGGCGCGTGCTGTACGCGATGTACGACGGCGGTTACCGCCCCGACCGCGGCTTCTACAAGTGCGCCCGTGTCGTCGGTGACGTCATGGGCAACTACCACCCCCACGGCGACTCCTCGATCTACGACGCCCTGGTGCGCCTCGCCCAGCCGTGGTCGATGCGGATGCCGCTGGTGGACTCCAACGGCAACTTCGGCTCCCCGGGCAACGACCCGGCGGCCGCCATGCGGTACACCGAGTGCAAGATGGCGCCGCTGTCGATGGAGATGGTCCGTGACATCGACGAGGAGACCGTCGACTTCACGGACAACTACGACGGCCGCTCCCAGGAGCCGACCGTCCTGCCGGCCCGCTTCCCGAACCTGCTGATCAACGGCTCGGCCGGTATCGCGGTCGGCATGGCGACCAACATCCCGCCGCACAACTTGCGCGAGGTCGCGGCCGGCGCCCAGTGGTACCTGGAGAACCCCGAGGTCTCCCACGAGGAGCTGCTGGACGCGCTCATGGAGCGCATCAAGGGCCCGGACTTCCCGACCGGCGCCCTGGTGGTGGGCCGCAAGGGCATCGAGGAGGCGTACCGCACCGGGCGCGGCTCCATCACGATGCGCGCGGTGGTCGAGGTCGAGGAGATCCAGGGCCGGCAGTGCCTGGTGGTGACCGAGCTGCCGTACCAGGTGAACCCGGACAATCTGGCGCAGAAGATCGCCGACCTGGTGAAGGACGGCAAGATCGGCGGCATCGCGGACGTCCGCGACGAGACCAGCTCCCGTACGGGCCAGCGCCTGGTCATCGTCCTGAAGCGGGACGCGGTCGCCAAGGTCGTCCTGAACAACCTGTACAAGCACACCGACCTGCAGACGAACTTCGGCGCCAACATGCTGGCGCTGGTCGACGGCGTGCCGCGCACCCTGTCCCTGGACGCGTTCATCCGCCACTGGGTGACGCACCAGATCGAGGTCATCGTCCGCCGTACCCGTTTCCGGCTGCGCAAGGCCGAGGAGCGCGCGCACATCCTGCGCGGTCTGCTGAAGGCCCTGGACGCCATCGACGAGGTCATCGCGCTGATCCGGCGCAGCGAGACCGTCGAGATCGCGCGCAACGGCCTGATGGGCCTGCTGGAGATCGACGAGATCCAGGCGAACGCGATCCTGGAGATGCAGCTGCGGCGCCTGGCGGCCCTGGAGCGGCAGAAGATCGTCCAGGAGCACGACGAACTCCAGGCGAAGATCAACGAGTACAACGAGATCCTCGCCTCCCCGGTCCGTCAGCGCGGGATCGTCAGCGAGGAACTGGCCGCGATCGTCGAGAAGTACGGCGACGACCGCCAGACGAAGCTGATCCCGTACGAGGGCGACATGTCCATCGAGGACCTGATCGCCGAGGAGGACATCGTCGTCACGGTCACCCGCGGCGGCTACGTCAAGCGGACCAAGACGGACGACTACCGGGCGCAGAAGCGCGGCGGCAAGGGCGTGCGCGGCACGAAGCTGAAGGAAGACGACATCGTCGACCACTTCTTCGTCTCCACCACCCACCACTGGCTGCTGTTCTTCACCAACAAGGGCCGGGTGTACCGGGCGAAGGCGTACGAACTGCCCGAGGCCGGCCGGGACGCGCGCGGGCAGCACGTGGCGAACCTGCTGGCCTTCCAGCCGGACGAGGCGATCGCCGAGATCCTCGCCATCCGCGACTACGAGGCGGCGCCGTACCTGGTCCTCGCGACCAAGTCCGGTCTGGTCAAGAAGACGCCTCTGAAGGATTACGATTCGCCCCGCTCCGGCGGCGTGATCGCGATCAACCTGCGCGAGCGCGAGGACGGAACGGACGACGAGCTGATCGGTGCCGAGCTGGTCTCGGCCGACGACGACCTGCTTCTGATCAGCAAGAAGGCACAGTCGATCAGGTTCACGGCCTCCGACGAGTCGCTGCGCCCGATGGGCCGCGCCACCTCCGGCGTCAAGGGTATGAGTTTCCGCGCAGGCGATGAACTTCTGTCGATGAATGTTGTTCGACCCGGTACGTTCGTGTTCACTGCCACCGACGGCGGGTACGCGAAGCGGACCGTAGTCGACGAGTACCGCGTCCAGGGCCGCGGCGGCCTCGGTATCAAGGCCGCCAAGATCGTGGAGGACCGTGGTTCGCTCGTCGGGGCGCTGGTCGTCGAGGAGACCGACGAGATCCTTGCGATCACCCTGTCAGGCGGTGTGATTCGTACGCGGGTCAATGAGATCAGGGAGACGGGCCGTGACACCATGGGCGTCCAGCTGATCAACCTGGGCAAGCGCGATGCCGTGGTGGGTATCGCACGTAACGCCGAGGCGGGGCGCGAGGCGGAGGAGGTCGACGGCGAGGAGGCCGTCGATGCCGCCGAGGGTGCCCAGGCCAGCGGCACGGACGAGGGTGAGGCGCCCTCGGCCGAGTAGCACGAGGAGAGAGTCATCGTGAGCGGAGCCACGGGCGCCGGATCGGCTGGTACCCCCACGGGTACGGAGACGGACGGCGGCGGCCGTGGCTCCGCCGCGCACGGGGCGGGTGCGGGGAGCGTGACCGACCCGCACACGACCAACCTGAAGCCGGTGAAGGTGTCCGCGAAGGACTCCGCCGGCACGTCTGGATCCCAGGGGGGAACTGTGACGGACACCCGAGGCCCGGCCGCGGCCGGCGAGGCGCAGTCGTCGTCTCCGCTCCCCGGGGAGCGGCGCCCGGAGCAGCCCTCCGGGCCGTACCACCCGCCGCAGGCCTACCCGGCCCAGCCGCCCGCCGGCGCCGTACGACGGCCCCGTACCGGCGCGCGTACGGCGCCGCGCACCCGTAAGGCGCGGCTGCGGGTGGCCAAAGCCGACCCCTGGTCGGTGATGAAGGTCAGCTTCCTGCTCTCCATCGCGCTCGGCATCTGCACGATCGCCGCCTCGGCGGTGCTGTGGATGGTCATGGACGCGATGGGCGTGTTCTCGACGGTGGGCGGCACGATCTCGGAGGCGACCGGTTCGAACGAGGGGAACGGCTTCGACCTCCAGGCGTTCCTGTCGCTCCCCCACGTCCTGACGTTCACGACGATCATCGCGGTCATCGACGTGGTCCTGGCCACGGCGCTCGCGACGCTCGGCGCGTTCATCTACAACCTCTCGGCAGGCTTCGTCGGCGGCGTCGAGCTGACCCTGGCGGAGGACGAATAGGCCCTGCGGAGGGCCTGCGGACGTACTGCGGGTCCCCTGACCTGACGGTCCCCCGACAACCGATTTTGGGACTGCCGTGGTCGTGCGCTAATCTTCAGGAGTCAGCGCGCGGAACGCACACCGCAAAGCGCGGCGGGGCTATAGCTCAGTTGGTTAGAGCGCATCCCTGATAAGGATGAGGCCACAGGTTCAAATCCTGTTAGCCCCACCAGCGAAAAGACCCCCAACCGATCATGGTTGGGGGTCTTTGACATCTACGGCTGACATCAACGGCCGCGAATTGCGGCGATCAGCCTATGAGCGGGTCTTCCAGGAGTTCGGCGAGCATCCCGACAGCTTCCCTTTCGCTGTCACCCACCACGTGCGTGTAGACGTCCATGGTCATGCTGATCTGGCTGTGCCGGAGGATCGCCTGAGCGACCTTGGGGTGCACCTTCAGGAAGGCGAGCAGGGTGCCGCAGGTGTGCCGGGCGAGCCGGACGGTGATCCGGCGGACGCCGGCGCGCCTCACGAGCCGCTCGAAGGTCCGGGAGAAGCCGACCGGATCGATCATGCCGCCGTGCTCCGAGGAGAAGATCAGGTCACGGTCCGGCTCTTGCGACCAGTGCTCACCAGCGATCTTCTCTTCCAGCTCTTGCAACTCCCGCCGCTCTTCCAGGGCACGGGCGCAGAACTCCGGCAGGGGCAGCACCGCCTGTGAGGACTCGGTCTTGAGGTCCTTGAGGACCAGGCCGACGCCCTTGACCCGCTGCACCTGCTTGATCGGTGTGAACTGACGAGCCTCAAAGTCGATGTCCTGCCAGCGCAGGCCCAGGACTTCACTCCGGCGGAGGCCGAGAACGAGCACCAGCACGCAGGCCGCGTAGAGGCGGTGAGCACGGATCGAGCGGAGGAACGTGATCGCTTCACGGGCGTTCCACGCCTTGCCCTTGTCCTTGGTGACCTTGGGCATGTCCACCAGAAGCGCGACGTTGCGCGTCAGCAGCTCTTCATGGATGGCCCGGTTTAGGGCGTTGCGGAGGACTCGGAGCGTCTCGAAACGGGTCGAGGCGCCGACCTCCTCACGCTTCAGCGCGGCCATGAAGGTGCGGACCTGCGCCGGTGTGAGCTTGACCAACGGCTTCTTGGCGAGATGCGGCAGCAGGTAGAGCCTGATCTTCGACTCGTACTTGGCGTACGTGTTGTACTCGCGCTCCGGCTTGACGATGTGCTCCAGCCAGTACGTCAGCCACTCACCGAGCGTCCATGAGCGGGAGGGTACGGGGATGCCGTTGCGCTCCTGGTCCTGGAGCTTGCCGAGCTTCTCGTTCGCTTCGTCCCAGGTGGCGCCGTAGACGTACTTGCGGACCCGGTTGCCGTCGGTGTCCGTGACGTAGGCAGCGCCCTGGTAGCGGCCGTCCTTGCGCTTGCTGATCGTTCCCCCGCCATTGGGGCGACGCTTGGCCATCAGGCGGCTCCCTCGATCTGGCCTGCGATGAAGTCGCTCACGGCACTCTCGGGGATGCGACGGCAGCCGTCGACCTTGAGGGAGACGAGGCGGTGTGTGCGGATCAGGTCGTAGACCTTGGTCCGGCCGACCTTGAGCCGCACTTTCACCTCATCCACGGTCAGCAGCACGGGCGTAGCGGTGGTCATGCGGCGGCTCCTTCCAGATCGAGCAGGGCGGGTAGTTCCTCGCGGGCGATTTCGCGGTTGTGCTGGATGTCGCGGCGGATGTTGGCGGCGAGCCAGGATTCGCCGGGGGTGTGGCCGTGGCCGGCGTAGGCCCAGTGGGCGAGGGTGAGCGTGGTTGCCTCCTCGTCGTCGGGGTCGGGAAGGCCGAGGGCGGCGCGTTGCTGGGCGGCGCGGTAGTCGGCGCGGACCTTGCGGAGGGCGCCGAGGGTGGTGGAGTAGCGGCGGGACTTGGTGGAGAAGTGGCCGCGGAAGCCGAGCATGTGAGCCCAGCGGGCCAGTTGGCGTTCGGGGTAGAGCGCCTGGAGGTCGATGCAGGCTGCCATCAGGCGCCGGGCGTGTTCGGAGATCTCCAGGCGGGCGAGGTCTTCGCCCAGACCGGTGCCGTGGCAGCCGGTGCAGCGGCTGAGCGAGGAGCTGGCGCGGTCGTAGACGGCGGACCGGCCGGAGCCCCGGCATTTGCGGCAGTGGACCGGAGTATCGGCGGCGCCGGAGATCTCGGCGGCTTTCGTGGCGTACTTGGCGACGTAGGAGGCAACCGCCTGTTCGGTGATCTCGGAGCCCTCGCCGAAGGACCGGATCGGGCGCACGTCCAGCTGCGTGCCCCAGGTGAGCGTGCGTGCGGGTTGGTCTCCAGCCGGGTCGATGTCGACGGCGACGCGGGCGGCTGCGGCGCGGATGGCGTCGGTGAGCAGGTCGAGGGTGGCCCAGGCCGGGGGCGGGCTGTCGGGTCCGTCGGGGCCGTCGAAGCGGATCACGGCATGGAAGTGGACGGCTCCGCGCTTTTGGTACTCGGCGACCTTGCCGAAGGAGACGCGGGACTCTTCGTGAGCTTCCTTCTGCGTGAGTCCGGCGCGGCGGGCGATCTCGCGGCGCAGGTAGATCGTGAAGTAGCGCCACAGCTCGGGGGCGTGGTTGTTCCACAGCACCGCGCCCGCGTAGTCGTACGACTCGGGATCGAGAGGGGTGCCGAGTTCGGACGCGTCCTCCGGGTGGCGGGTGCCGCAGCGGCAGGGCCGGTTGCCGGGCCGGTTGTGGACCGGGCCGAACGAGGGCGCGGTGAGGGTGGCGAAGACGCGGGGGTGATCCCGGATCGTGTGCGGTGTGCCCTTGGCGGGGTCGCCGACGAGGCCGGCGCGGATGAGGTGGTAGGTGTCGCCGGCGTAGGTCCAGGCGCAGGAAGGGCAGCGCGAGGCGCGGCGGTTGCCGCAGGCGACGCGGAGTCGGCCGCCGGGTTCGCCGTCGGTCGCATAGGCGTGGAGTACCTGCCCGGTGGAAGTATCGCGAGTGACGGTGGAGCCCATCAGGTGGATCGGGTCGGAACAGCCGCCTGTGCGGCGGATCTGTTCCTGGAGGCGGTCGAAGCCGGTGGACCCGGCCAGCCTCAGCACGTCGGCGAGGGTGGCCGGGTCCAGGCCCGCCATGGTGGCGGTGTCGGTCACTTGATCACCGGCCCCAACGCCGCTTCTTGGGCGTGTTGGCGTCGTTGCTGGTCGGCCCGGACAGATCCGTGCGGCCCGGCCGGGACGGCTTCGCGTTCCGCTGGTGGTCGTGCAGTTCGTGTGCCTTGGCGGTCTTCTTCAAGCGGTCGTAGTCGCCGTCGATCCCCTCGTAGTGGATGCGGTCGACTCCACGGCTCCAGTTGCGGGGCATCAGACGGTCACCTCCTGCGTGCGCACGCGGCGAGCCGTGCCGGTGCCCTTGCAGGTCGGGCAGGTGACGCGGATGGTCACGCGGGAGCCGTCGCGGTGGCGGGTGCCAGTGCTGATCGCGACGGCGGCGAAGCCGTCACAGTCGCGGCAGATCCGCCGACGCAAGGCGTGCTGGGGCATGATGGGTCTCCCTTTCGGGTCCGTTGGATTTGAAGGGGTCCAGGCGCCCGGAGCGGCGGAAGTTTGGCGACCGAGGCCGCTCCGGGGGCCGCTTAGCGTGTGTTGCGCCTGCCGTGGCCCTTGGCCGCGTACATCGAGCAGTCGGCGGCGGAGAGAGCGTCGGTGAGGGTCGGGACTGCCAGGTGGAGGCGGTGGCAGAAGCCGACCGAGGCGGAGACCGGCAGGGCGTGTCCGTGGTGGTCGACCGGTTGGTCCAAGGCGTGCCGCAGGGCGGGGAGCCCGTCCGTGTGGTCGGGGTGGGTGACGATCGCGGCGAACTCGTCTCCGCCGAGGCGCGCGGCGATGCCGTTGCGTCCGCACCAGGTGCTCAGACGGCGGGCGGTCGCGGTGAGCACGGCGTCTCCGGCGGCGTGGCCGTGGGTGTCGTTGATCGCCTTGAAGTCGTCCAGGTCGATCAGGAGCACCAGGGCGCCGGGGTGCCTGGCGAGCAGGCGTTCGGCGCGGGCCGTCCAGCCGTCGCGGGTGTGCAGACCGGTGAGGGGGTCGCGGCGGGCGGTGGCCAGGCGGCGCAGGAGCACTCCGCCGTGGAGGGTCCAGCCGAGGGCCGGTAAGCCCGCAGCGATCAGGTTCGTGTCCATGTCGGTCACCGCCCCTTGTTCAGGTCTTTGATCAGCAGGCGCAGGACGACGGCGACCACGGCGACGGAGACGCCGGTGATGGCGACCGCCAGCAGCAGCGAGACCAGGACCGCGCCGACGACGAGGACCACGGCGCCTCCGCCGGCGGCGAGGGCGAGCGCGCTGCCGGGGGTGAGCTGGACGGTGGGCCGGTTCGGGGCTGGGGCGACCGGGGCCGGGGCCGTCTGGACGGGGGCCGGGGCGGTGGTCTGCGGCTGGATGACGGCCGGGGCCGGGGCGGTGTCCGGGGGCGGGTATTTCGGGGTGAACACGGCAGGTGTCCCTTCGGTGGGTTAGTTGACCAGGGAGCCGACGACGGGGCCGAGGGCGCTGTGGGCGAGGAGGTAGCCGCCGAGGAGGAGCAGGGCCACGAGCCACCACGGCGGGCGGACGTGCTTGACGCCGAGGTAGCCGAGGCCGATCACGGCGAGCCAGAGCGGAACGTTCATGACGAGCTGTCCTCCTAGGCCTTGCAGCGGTGGGTGCGGGCAGCGAGTTCGGCGGCGGAGCGGTCGGGGTAATCGGCGGAGAAGCCGCAGCCGGGGGCAGTGCAGGCGGCGGTGTGCTTGTCCCGGCCACGGCCGTCGAAGTACGTGGCGACCTGGACGGGGCCGATGCGGATCACGTCACGGAATCGGCGGTAGACGGTCACGGCGAATCCCCCTTGGGTCAGGCGAGTTGGAGTTGATCGGCGATGGCGCGGGTCATGTCCTCGGGTAGGCCGAGGCGGGCGGAGAGCGTGTCGGCGGGCATCGGGGAGCCGGTGGAGGCCCGGTGGGCTTCGGCGAGCTTGCGGGCGTGATCCAGCAGAGCCGCCGGGACGACGAGGGCAGGAACCGCGGGCTTCACGGGCGCCGGGTCCGGCGCGGGAGCCAGTTCCGGAGCCGACGCGGCGGGTTCATCGGCGCGCTCGACCTCCACGTCCGGCACGGCCGGTTCCGCAACTTCCGGTTCAGCAACGGCCGGGGCCGGGGTGGTGGGCGAGTGGACGAGCAGGGTGCCGCCGAGGAAGGCCAGGGCGGGCCAGCCAGCCACGAGGATGCGCAGCCAGGAGGGCACCTGGTGCAGGTCGAGGAGTCCGGCGGTGGCGATGTTGGCGCCGAGCGAGGCACCCAGGGCGATGACGAACCAGGTCCAGGCCGAGCGGTCGCGCCGGGCGTTGCGCAGTCGGCGCCAGGCGGCGACCAACAGTAAGTCGACGGAGACCGGGTAGGCCCAGGCCTTCCACCCGGACTGGCCGGCCGCCTCGGCCAGGTCGTGCAGGTGGGCGAAAGACAGCGCGCCCGCGATGACGGCCTGGATGAGAACGGCGTCCGGGCGCGGTCGGGAGGCCATCACTGCACCCTGGGGCGGCCGTTGGCTTCGGCGATGGCCGTCAGGATCAGGTCGAGGTTGGCCGCGTCCAGTCCGCTGACCGCATCCCCGAGCGGGATCCGGGCGGCAGGGTGGGCGAGGGAGGCGGCGAGTGCCAGGATGCGCAGCTCCCCGCTGGAGGCGGGCAACTCCTTCGCGTCCAGGGCTTCGACGACCTTGACCCAGTCGACGCCGTAGGGCGCAGGGGTGGGGCCGGAGTAGTCGATGAGGAGCAGTCCGGGCCGTTCGGCGAGGCGGTTGATCCACAGGCCGTGGGCGACCAGGAGGCCGATCGCGGCCCGCTGGGCGGGGACGCCGTCCGCCGTGGCCGTCAGGGTGTCGGCCAGCTGGTCAGCGTCGATCGTCACCGTGCCGTTGTCGGTGTCGTACCAGGGGCAGTCGCGTTCGTCGTGGTCGACGCCGGTTTCCTCGCCGTCGACGTCGCCGCAGTACTCGCAGAACATCGGGGTTCCCTTCGGATTCAGGCATGGAGGGGGTAGGGACGTGGCGCGAAGGACGGTCGCGCCGACCGTGGAAGGGGGCGTTACTCGGCGACCGGTCGCGGCTTGACCAGCGACGGGCCGTTCGCCGGCGCCTCGGCGGGCACGTAGGGGCGGAAGGGTTCGAGGAACGGAAGGTCCGGGACCAGGTGGGCGAAGTCCCGGCAGACGGCGATCACTTCGTCTCGGGTGATGGCCGGGGTGCGGATCTTCGACCAGCCGCCGGAGGTGTCCGCCGCGACGGCGGTGCCGGGGCGGTCCATCTGGATCAGGCTCGCGGCCGGTACGGCGTCCGGGGCGACGTCGGCGAGGCCCATTTCGGCGGTCTGCTTGTCGTTGACCCGGTGCACGACCCGGCCCGTGAGCTGAGCGCGGAGCATCGTGGCGCCCTTGCCCAGGTCGGAGCCGAACCGCTGACCGCAGACCTCCAGGTAGATCCCAACCGCACGGGCCATCTGCGCCAGCCGGATCAACGCGGTCACGATCCGCTCCCGCCGCTCCTCATCCTTCTTCGAGGAGATCAGGAACAGTTCCGCGACCTCGTCCACCAGGACGACCACGGGCACCGGCCGCAGGCCCCCGGGCAGGTCCCATATGTCGGAGGCGCCGTGCTTGCTCAGCAGGTCGAAGCGGTCTTCCATCTCGGCGACCAGCACGCCGAACAGTGACGAGGCATCGTCCGGGGTGGTGGCCAGTGCCGACAGACGCGGCGCGTAGCCGGACTGTTCTACCCCTCGCTTGCAGTCCACCCCGACCAGGGCGATCGGGAGCTGAGCCAAGCCCTTGATCAGGTTGCGCTGGTACATGGACTTGCCCGACCCGTTCGCGCCCAAGGTGAGCGCCATGGGTGCCTTGCGGTAGTCCCGCTCGAAGGCGGTGCCGTCATCGCGCAGCGCCACCGGCACGATCATGTCGTGCGGCACGGCCTTGCGGGGCATCCGCACCCGGCGCAGCACGTCATACCCAGTCATCCGCAGCTCAACGAAGCCCGGCTTCGTCTCCGCCACAGTCACCGAGTGCACACCCCAGGCGTGACGCAGCCGTTCTGAGGCGGCGGCCACATCGGCGGGCTCCAGGCCAGCCGGAAGCCGCAGCGTCACCCGCAGCCCGGTCGACGTACCCCGCACCCGGCGAATCTTCGGCGGAACCGGCTGCACCTCACGACGGGCCATGTTCCGCGTCACGAACGCCCGCAGACCCGACGGCCGCACTGTCAGCCCGCACACGTCCATCGTGGACCGGTACGAGAACCCGAACCGCGTCAGCGTCACCGGCAGACCCACCAGCGCCCAATAGGCGCGCGGCGCCCGCACCTTCGCGTAGCCGACACCACCAGCGGCCGTCAGGCCCCCCGTGGCCTCCAGCCACATCGTCAGGTCGGTCATGGTCAGGCCACCGGAGTGATCGCGATGGCGCGGAACGAGATGCCGTGCCGCTTCTCGCCGTTGAACGTGTTCTCCCAGTCACGAGCCTTCAGCCCCGTGACCCGCACCGGCATACCCGGCGCCAGCCCCTCCGGGTAGCCCGTCTCCGGAACGACCACCTGGTAGAGGTTGCCCTCCCCCTCGTCCGAGACCAGCAGGCCCACCGTCGACAGGTCCGCACCGGACTCCCGGTCCACGGCCCGCTCACCGGTCTTCTTGTTGACCATCTTGGGTTCCGGGGCGGTCGCCACGAATACCACGGCGGTCGAGAGGTCGATCTTGAAGGACGGCATCAGTACTCCTTGCGTTGATGTCGGACAGCCCAAAGAAGGACTGCTTGCCGCCGCTGTCCTAGGACTGCGAGCAACAAGAGAGATACTGCATCGCAGTCCTAGGACTGTCAACAGTCCTAGGACTATGTGCTTCACTAGACCCTGTCGAGAGGGGTTCGTGATGGCGCCCAAGTGGCGAGAGCTAGCGGACAAGCTGGCCGAGCAGATCAAGAGGGGTGACTACGCACCAGGCCAGCAGCTGCCGCACATCAGAGAGCTGGTCGAGGCCGGCGAGGGCTCCAAGGCCACCGTCCATGCCGCTTACAAGGCGCTGGAAGCGGAAGGGCTGGTCACCTCGTCCCGAGGCCACGGCACTGTCGTGCGGCAACAGGTCCCACTCAAGCGACTTGGCATCGCCCGGTACGACAAGGCGAAGTGGCGGGACGGGGACGAGGTGGCGTTCATCGCGGACCGAGTGGCTACCGGCCGGGCGTACCGCCGCAACGAGCAGACCCAGACAGTCAGCCTCGTTGAAGCACCCCCCGCGGTGGCAGCCGCTCACGGGCTACCGGTCGGCGCCGAGGTCTACGCACGCGCACGGCTGGTGAAGGAAGGCGAGCAGCCAACGCACACGCTGACCAGCTACTACCGGCCCGAGCACGTTGAAGGAACGCGCCTGGTGGACCCGACGCCGGGCCCAGCCGGCCGAGGCGGCGGATTTCGCGTGTTGTACGACGCGGGTTACGAGATCGATCACATGAAGGAAGAGCTCTTTGCCCGTACCCCTACCCCGGACGAAGTGAAGCTCCTGCAGCTGCCACCCGGGGAACCGGTCGTGGAGCTGCATCGGACGACCTATACGGCCGACGGCACGGTGGTCGAGTTCGCCATCGGGGTACACGCGGCTTCACGCTTCGCGTGGGAGTACGACTTCAAGGTCCCCGACTCGGCGAAGGACAGGGAAGGTCAGCAATGATCACGGCACAGGATTGGGCGGACACGCGGCGCCTGTGGGACTACCACCAGATGGGCCAGGCGCCCCGGCCGTGCTCGGTTGCCATCGGACTCGGCAGCCACGACCTGGGGGTGGCCGATGCCGCGGTCGACCTGTACAAGCGCGGCATGGCTCCACTGCTCGTGTTCACCGGAGCCACCAGCCCAACGACGAGGGAACGCATGCCCCGAGGCGAAGCCGTTCATTACCGAGAGCGGGCGCTTGAGCTTGGCGTCCCCAGCTCAGCCGTCCTTGTGGAGCCGCGCGCTCGGAACACGGGCGAGAACATCCGCTTCTCCCGAGAGCTCTTGGAAGAGGCCGGCGTCGACGTTTCCTCCGTCCTGCTGATCAGCAAGCCGTACGAGGAGAGGCGGGCCTACGCCACCGCGCGCAAACTGTGGCCCGAAGTTGAGATCGTCAGCGCGTCCAGCCCGATGACGCTGGACGAGTACGTCGACTCCATCGGTAACGCTCGCTTGGTGATCGACATGCTTGTGGGCGCGCTACAGCGACTGCTGATCTACCCGGAGCAGGGCTTCATGATCAGCCAGCCTGTACCGGATGACGTGCGTGAGGCCTACGAGCGGTTGTGCCGTACGGGATTCACCAGCCGACTCCTCGCCACCGACAAGCCTTCGGTCTAACGCGCTAAGCATCTGTACTGGCTGCACCCTGCCCCTGCCTGCGCTTTGCTGCCAGATCACCACGGAGGCATGACCAGCACCAAGGCCCGTATTGGCCATGAGCTGTTACAGGTTTCTCTACCTCATCAAGCCCCGGCTGCGCTCCGCTCCGCCGGGCGCGCTTCCCGGCTCCGCTGCGGGCGACGCTCCTGCCTCCGGCCCGCTCCGCCCGCGCTGCGCCGACGCGCGCCCACATGTGGATAGGGCCGGTGGTCATGAGTCGAGCACCGTGGGGCGCGGCCCAGGGTCAAGACGATGCCTCCGGCGGGGGATCGGCCGACACCGGGATGGAGGGGGCGCCGTCGCCGACCGCGGGCACGTAGTGGCGCGCGCCGGGTGCTCCCATCCCATCCACCGTCGACCCAGGCAAAGCCGAGCAGACGCGGCCCATGGCGTCCAGGTCGTTCGTACAGTGGCGCGCTCCACCTGGACGCCATGGACCACGCCCGCTCCACGGTGTGTGGGTCGACGGCGGACGGGATGGGAGCTGGGGAGAGTGGTGGGTAGAGGTGGGGGAAGAACTCGCACTTGGCGGCGAGCCGTTCACCTGTCACGATCAAGCCGTGGTCAACCTTCCCAAGATCGCGAGGCAGGCTGAGATCCTCCTCGACCTGATGGGCGTGGCGGGCGGAGTAATGCTCTTGGCGCTGGGTATCGACACCTACCGCAACGGTGGATCTGTGGGCTGGCCCATCGCGGGAGTAGCACTGTTCCTGATCAATCTCTGGGTGGCCTTGCGTCGGTTCATCCGGCGCAGGAAGCCGGCGCCATCGCCGTAGTGGCCCAGGAAGCACGGGGGAACTCCGGTGAGGCTGCCAGAGACGTCCTGGTGGACGTATCGCTAGGGGTTACACGATCTTCCGAACTGGTGATGCGGGCCCTGAGGGGCTTGTCAAGGCTGCATCGGACAGCTGACACCAACAACTGACACCAACAGACACGGACAGCACCGGTCGATGCCGGACCTCAGCGAACGAGCTGCCGAGGCACAGAGGCGGTTGACCGAAGCCGCCCGCCCGCAGTGATCGACCTGATAAGGATGAGGCCACAGGTTCAAATCCTGTTAGCCCCACCAGCACGAAGACCCCCGGTCCTGATGGATCGGGGGTCTTCTGCGTCTCCGGCAGCGACCAGGTGGAACACCCACTGACCACAACCAACTGGAACGAAAAGGGCCCGACCGCTGGCGACGGGGGATGCACCAGCGATCGGGCTGTGGCCAAGGGTAACAAGCCCAGAGGCCTCGCGGGGGAAAGTCGGGAGGGAATAAGTCAGGTTGGCCGATCAGTGGTCGCACGGAGGGTCGTAGGAGAGACGGGGCAGGTACTCGTGCCACTTCTGCGGGGTCAGTACGCCCCGGGTGACCGAGCAGATGTGGTCGATCGCCGCGTCGGAGTCGAGGCTCCACAGGCGGACCGTGTCCGTGCCGCTGGAGACCCCGAGGACGCGGCTCCTGGAGCTGAAGGAAAGGAACGTGCCCGACTTGGCGTTGGGGCTCATCGACTGGCCGATGGGGGTCGCCGAGGCGGGGTCGCCGACGTTCCAGAGCCGGACCGTGTTGTCGTTGCCGCCGCTGGCCAGAACGTGCCCGTCCGGGCTGAACGTCAGCAACTTGACCGCCTCGGTGTGGCCGGTGAGCGGCGCGCCCAGCGCGGTCGCCGAGGCGGGGTGGCCGACATTCCACAGCCGGACCGTGTCGTCGTCGCTGCCGCTGGCCAGAACCTGGCCGTCCGGGCTGAAGGCGATCGCGTTGACCGGGCCGGAGTGCTTCGTGAGCCGGCCGAGCCCGGTCGGTCGGGCCGGGTCGGTGACGTTCCACAGGCGGATCGTGCTGTCCGCGCTGCCGGAGGCGAGGGTGCGGCCGTCGGGGCTGAACGCGAGCGCGTTGACGTAGCCCCGGTGGCCCGTCAGCGGTCTGCCGAGCGCCACCGGGTGCGCGGGGTCGGCGACGTTCCACAGCTGAATCGTGTTGTCGTCGTAGGCGGTGGCCAGGGTGTGGCCGTCCGGGCTGAATGTGAGCGTGCCCGGCCCCGCGAAGCGCGTCCGCAAGCGGAGGGGCGGGCCGGCGGCGACCGGATGGGACGGATCGCCGACGTTCCACAGATACACGGCCTGGTTGTTGGTCAGGACGGCGAGGGTGCGGCCGTCGGGGGAGAACAGCGGGGCGCGATGGCCGCCGTCCGCCTGCATGAACGCATTCCCCAGCGGCACGGTCCGCTCGGGCCGCGTCACGTTCCACAGCCGCAGCCTGCCGTCCCGGGCCGCCGTGACCAGCACCCGTCCGTCCGGCCGGAACGCGCCGGTGCGGCCAATGATGTCCGAGGTCGACAGTGACCACAGACGCACCTTGCTGTCGCCGCTGCCGGTGGCCAGGGTCCGCCCGTCGGGGCTGAACCCCAGGGCGTACATCTCCCCGCTGCTGCCCGCGAGCGGCTCCCCGACCTGCGACGGGGACGACGGATCGGTCACGTTCCACAGGCTGGCGGTGCTGTCCGCGCTCGCGGCGGCGAGCCGGTTGCCGTCCGGGCTGAAGGCCACCGACCAGATCGGGCCGGTGTGCCCGGCCAGCGGCGAGCCGAGCGCGGCCGGGTGGGCGGGGTCGCTGACGTTCCAGAGGCGGATCGTGTCGTCCGCGCTGCCGGAGGCGAGGGTGCGGCCGTCGGGGCTGAACGCCACCGAGTGCACGAGGTCCGTGTGGCCCTTCAGCGTGGTGGGGTACGGCTTGGGGCGGCGCGGGTCGGCCGTGTTCCACAGCAGGATCGCGTCGTCGTCACCGCCCGCCGCTAGGGTGTGCCCGTCGGGGCTGAACGCCACGCTGCGCACCGCGGCGCTGTGCCCGCGCAGGGCGCCGAGCTCGCTCGGCCGCCGCGGGTCGGCCACGTTCCACAGCCGTACCGTGCGGTCCTCGCCGGCACTCGCCAGGGTGCGGCCGTCAGGGCTGAAGGCGACCAGGTAGATCGTGCCCCGGTGGCCGGTGAGCGGCTTGCCGAGCGGCTTCGGGTGGGCGGGGTCGGCCACGTTCCACAGCCGGATCGTCCCGTCGTCGCCGGCGCTGGCGAGGGTGCGCCCGTCCGGGCTGAAGACGGCGCTGCTCACCCAGCTGGTGTGGCCGGTCAGCGGCCTGCCGAGCGGCTTGGGATGGCGTGGGTCGGCCACGTTCCACAGCCGGACGGTCCGGTCGTAGCTGGCCGTGGCCAGCGTCTCGCCGTCGGGGCTGAAGGAGGTGAGGTAGACGGCACCGGTGTGGCCGGACAGGGGGGTGGCCAGCGGCTCGTTCACGATCGAGATCAGCCTGCTGTACGTTCCCTCGTCGCCCGGGCGCAGATGGTGGGCGACCAGGTCGAGCTGGGCGGCCAGGGACGGATCCGTGCGCTGGACCCGGTCGGCTTCGGCGAGCACCTGCTCGAAGACGGCGTCGTCCCGCTGCTGCCGGGCGATCACCGACGACCCGCCCGCGACCAGGGCCAGCACCACCAGCGCCGCCACCGCGGCGCGGCTGATCCACACCGTGCGCTTGCGCAGCCGGACGGCCGCGGCCAGGAATTCCACCGCGCTGCGGGTCAGATATGTGTCCCCGGCCGATCGCGCCCAGCTGCGCGCCTGCTCCAGCCGGGAGCCCCGGTAGAGCAGCGAGCTGTCCCGGCCCGAGTCCTCCCAGGCCCGGCCGTCCTCCTCCAGCCGCTGGCGCAGCAGATGGTCGTTGCGGTCGTCGTCGATCCAGTGCCGCAGCCGGGGCCAGGCGTGCAGCAGTGCCTCGTGTGTGATCTCCACGGTGTCCGCGTCCAGCGTCACCAGCCGGGCCCGTACGAGGGCCTCCAGGGACTCCTCCGTCTTGCCGGGGTCCGCCGACTCCTCCGCCAGCTGTCGCCGGGTGCCCCGCCGCCGCGTGGCCTGAGTGTCCTCGCCCAGCCGGACCAGCCGCAGCAGGAGCAGCCGGGCTGCCGTACGGGCCGCGGGGTCCAGCCCCGACCAGGCGCGCTCGGCGGTCGCCGCGACCGCCCCCTGGATCCCGCCCGCCGCGCGATAGCCGGCCAGCGTCAGCCGTCCGGCCTTGCGGCGCTGCCAGGTGGCGAGCAGGGCGTGCGAGAGCAGCGGGAGCACGCCCGCGTCGTGCGCACCGCGCGGTCCGTCGGCGCTGACCTCGCGGACGATCAGCTCGGCGAGCCCCGGTTCCAGCTCCAGACCCACCGCCTTGGCCGGACCGGTCACCGCTTCGCGCAGCTCGGTGCTGGTCAGCGGGCCGAGCACCATGTGCCGGTGCTGGAGCGCGTCGGCCAGTTCCGGGTAGCCGAGGCACTGCTCGTAGAAGTCGGCGCGTATGCCGAGGACGACGACCACCGGTGCCGGCTCGCCCGAGTCGGCGGGCGGAGTGCAGGCGGCGTGCAGGAGCTGGATGAACGTACGCCGGTCCGTCTCGTCGGAGCAGAGGGTGAACGCTTCCTCGAACTGGTCCACGACGACGACCGCGCGGCACTTGCCGGACGTCTCGCGGCGGGCCCACTCCGACACGGCCTCGCGGGCCGCCTTTGCCACTCGTGGGGAGCCGGGAACCACCGGATTCTGCGTGGCCTCCTGTTCGGCCCGGCGCGCGGCGGCGGCGACCGTGCCGAGATCAGGGATACGGCGGACCAGCTCACCGAGGGGGTCGGCGCCGGGAACGAGGTGCAGGACGCAGTCGGCGGGGGTGTCCCGCGGAGCCTGGGGTGATGCGGCGCCTGTGTGCGGTGTGCCGGTGCCGCGTCCGTCGCGCAGCGCGCCTCCGCGTACGGCGGGGACCAGGCCGGCGTTCAGCAGGGAGGACTTCCCCGCTCCCGAGGCGCCCACCAGCATCACCAGACCGCCGGTCCACTCGGCGGCGCGGAGCTGGGCTATGAGCGTGCCCGTGCTCCGGTCCCGGCCGAAGAACCACCGGGCGTCCTCCTGCCGGTAGGGGGCGAGCCCCCGGTAGGGGCAGACGCCTCCGGTGACGGGCGGGGCCTGAGCGGGAGGCTGCCGGATCTCCTCGGGCGTCGGCGCGGGCCGGTCGCCCACCGGGTCGGCCAGCGCGCGCTCCCACAGCCGCTGCCAGTGCGCGAGGTCGTACAGGCCCGTGGACACCGGCGCGGGCCGCAGCCGCCGCGCCTCCGGAATCAGGATGTGCAACACCGCCGCGAGGGCGGTGAACTGGGCCGGCACGTTCTTGGCCCGGCGCCAGTCGCTGATCCGCTGAGCCGACACCCGTACGGGCCGCCCGCGCTCATCGACCCGCTGCAGCCGTACGACCGCCTCGGCGACGCTCTTGAGGGGAGGGTTTCCAGCCTCCTTGTACAGCAGCGCGAGGCGCTCGGCGAAAGCTGTGCGTGCCCCTGAGTCGGAACTCAAGGTCCCACCCCTTTACTTCCCCCCGTATCTGGACGTCCGGACCGGAAAACCCACCCTATACGCCTGACCTGCGGATAAGCATCGGACCGGAGGCCGTGGTCTCCTCGGCGTGGGCAACAGATGGCAGGATCCGGACCCGGTAGCGGACCCGTCACACACCGTCTGAACAGGCCACGGCGCCGAGCTCGGACGGACAGCCCTTGGCGCCGAACGATCTCGGCCAACTTCTTTACTTCGACCGGTACCGAGCCGACGCGGCACCGGTCGACGCCCCGCACCGTCCGGCACCGGTCCCCACGAGGGGAGGGACCGGCGCCGGACGGGTGGGTGTTTCACGTGAAACACCGGGGGATCTCGGACGACTGCCGCATCTGCTGCTTCTGCCTCTGTTTCTACTTCTGCCCCTGTTTCAGTCGGCCGTGGTGTTCACCTCGAGCTATCCAGCCGCGCGGGCCGTGGCAATGGCGTGGCGTTCGGCCTCCCCGGCGGCGGCGTTCAGGGACGCGTCCTGCCCCCGCGCTACCACCGGCCGCGAGTGCGGCGGCCGGGGACGCCCCCAGTGCCGGGCGCAGGGCCGCGGCGGAGGCGGTGGTGGACGACTTGGCTGAGGTCGTGGCAGAGGGTGAAGTGTCCGCGCCGTCCCGTGTCGCGGGCACCTGGGCGGCCAGTGCGGCGTTGCGCGCGCAGCGGGCGTCCGCGGCCGGGTCGGGGGCGGACACGGTGAGCGCGGCGAGCGACTTGGCCGACAGCCGCAGCGCGTTGGCCGCCCGGCCGACGGGGTCCCTCGGGACGACCTCGGCCGCGTGCTGGCCGACACCGGCGTACCGGCACGCGGCGACCGCGCGGTCGTAGGCGCTGTGCGCACGGGTCCGTGGAGCCTGCGCAGCGCCTCGGCCTCCTCCGTGACCGCTCCGCCGCCGCTTCTTCCGGTCCGCTCATCCTCGGCCTCCCTCGTCCGGGACGACACCGCACCCTGGTCCTGGGGACGGGCAGGGTGCCACGTCGACCGTGAAGATGCCAGAAGCGCGGGTGTGGCCCGGGCAGGCCCCACGCCCTGGATATCTGACGGTCTGCCAGATACCGTGCGTGCCGGCGGCTGTTCCCGAAGGGGTGAGTGTCATGCACAAGCGTCCTCCGTGCCCGCGACCGCCCGGTGCTCCGCGCTGGGTCGCGATGTTCCACCAGCCTTCCCAGGACTCCTGGACGGTGGGTGCCGAGTCTCCCGACCGGGCTCCCGTGCTGTACGCCGTCGGGGACATGACCCAGACCGTGCGGGCGCGCGGCGAGGAGGTGACGGTCGCGCTGTGGGGGCCCGAGGACGGTGCCTGGCACCTCTTCGACACCCCGTCCGGCAAGGCGTCCGCTCCCGCCCCGGTCACCTCGGCCGACCCGCCCGCGCCCGGCGCCGGTACACCGGCCAAGCTCACGGAACGCATGACGGACCGGCGGCACCAGGTGCTCATGGCCGGCCTGAGCAAGGCGGGCCTGTACGACCTGAGCGCCGAGGACGGCGAGGCGGTGCAGACGATGGCCGACCTGCTCGACGAACCCACGGTCCGCCGGGTGGCCCACTGGCTCTCGGTGGCGGGCGCGGAGCGGTCGGGCGCGGAACGGTAGCGTGCGCAGGGCAGGTCCGGCGAGCGGGCGGTGGCCGGGACGGGTCCGGTCCGGCGGGCGGTTGCGGAACAGGTCCGATTCCGCCGCCGGCAGCGCGAACAGGACTGTTTCAGCGAGCGTGCGGGCGGGTGGCAGCGGGAACGGGCCCGGTCCGGCTGCCGGTAGCGCGTACCGGCCCGGTTCGGCGGGCGCTAGCGCGAGCGGGGCCGGTTCGGCAGGCGGCAGCGCGAACTGGGCCGGTTCAGCGGGCGGTTCGCCGGGCAGTGACGTCCACGAAGCCACCGTCTAGGGCTGGAGGACGCATGAAGGTCTCCGTCGACCGCTCCCTGTGCTACGGCTCTGCCGAGTGCGCGCACCGGGCGCCGGCCGTGTTCGTGTTCGAGGACGGTTACGGCGTCGTACGGCCCGGCCGGGAGGAGTCCGCGGACGACCCGCAGGTCCAGGAGGCGGCCGAGAAGTGCCCCTCGCAGGCGATCGGGCTCACGGAGCAGTGACCCGGCGAGCCGTCGACGACGTGGCGGCCGTCCCGGCCGGGTAGGACCACTCGAAGTCGGCCAGTGCGCGGGCCCGGGCCTCGACGACCGCCATCCGGGCCGTGCGCTCGACGGGATCGACGTGGGACGCCTGGCCGGTGACCTGACCCTCCCACTTTCGGTACAGCAGGCCGACATCCGCCGAGAACCAGCCGCGGCTCACCGCGTCCAGCGCCAGCAGCAGGCCCGTGTCCTCGGACGCCGGCAGGGCCATCCAGCCGCCGAGCGCGATGAGCAGCTCACGCCGAACGCACAGGGTCGCCGGATGGACCGATGCGCGGAAGTCGTTCCGCTTCCAGTGATCGAGCATGGCACCGCGTTCGAGCGGGCCCTCGCCCGGATCGCCCGGAAAACCCACCGTCGAGCCGTCCGGCAGCAGGTCCAGGGCCCGGGACGCCGTCCAGCCGACGCTGTGGTGCGCCTCCAGTACCGCCACATCGCGGGCCAGCGCACCCGGCGTGAGCCGGTCGTCGGCGTCCAGCACCTTCACGTACGCGCCATCGGCGCGCGCCAGCGCGATCGTGCGGGCGACTCCGGGCCCGCCCGGCCGGCTCTGGCCGAAGCTCACACGCGTGTCGTCCGGGACGTACGGGCGGACCTCGTCCGTCGTACCGTCCTGTTGGATCACCCACTCCCACTCCCAGCCACCGGGAAGCCGCTGCTCGCACAGGGACGCGTGGGCGTCCGGCAGGAAACGCGCGGACGGGCCGTGGACAGCGGTGACAACGGTGACGCGCCGGGTCACGGCAGCACTCACCACCTTTCCGGGGTGTTGTCGATCATCCTCCCAGGTCATCCACCCAACAACAGTGCAAGACCCCCGGCCGAACCCGGCCGGGGGTCATTTCGTGTCGACTGATGCGTACGCAAGTCGCCGTGGTGTCGAGACGTTGCGGTACTACGTGGCGGCTGGAGATCAGCAGTCGAGCGTGGACGCCGAGTGCTCTGCGGGGGTGGTCGCGGTCTCCGCCTGGGTGTCGAGGAGGGGACGCTGCCGGCAGCGGGGAGACTTCCCGTGGGCTTCGGCCCGGATCCGCTGCTTCATCGTGGGGGGCAGGGCCCTGGTATGGGACCAGGACCAGTGGCGTGGCGCCGGGATCGTCGGGATGGTCCTGTGCGCGGTGCCGGTGCTGGGGCTCTCGGGCCGGGTCGCGGCCGCCGCGGTCGTGGCGGTCGTGGTGGTGACGAGTCCGAGCGCCGTGCACAGCGCGAGGAAGGCGGTGACGATGGCGGTCCACAGCTGCATGACCTTGTTCTTGGTCATGGCCCCTCACTTTCGGGTTGGGCGATTTGCGTACTTTCCTCATGATGTGTATCGGGGCCGCGAAGTGGTGGACCGACGCCCGTGGCGCGTCGATGTTCAGATCAACACCACTCGGATGGCCGCAAGAGCAGCGGAAAGCTCCCAAATGCTGACGAGCGCGAGCGAAGGGGGAGCAAAGTAACCGTCCGTGGAGGTGTGATCACCCTCCGATCGGAATGGCGCCGGACCTGGCCTAATGCGCTGTCCGAGGCGGGAGTTGGGGCCCGACGCAGGTCACCGATCGATATCGGTCGGTGTGTATAGTCGGGCGCCAGAGGTCCCCTACGTCAAGGAAAGACGAGGTCGCGCGGTGAAGAAGCTGCTCCTGGTCGCACTGGCCGCCATCGGCGGGCTCCTCGTGTACCGCCAGATCCAGGCGGATCGCGCCGAGCAGGACCTGTGGACGGAGGCGACTGACTCCGTGCCCACGGGTTCGTGAGTGCCGATACCAGAATCTGAAACAGGCCCCGACCGCCTTCGCGGTCGGGGCTTTGTGCTGCCCGCGGTCCCGCCTGTGTGTTGCGGGGGCTCGCGGGGTGCTGTAGACGCCGATCCGTGCCCCACCGGGCGGCCGGGCCCTACAGGGCCTTGCGGGCCTTGCCCGGGCGTTTCGGACGGCTGTACGCGTTGTCCGGATGGTGCAAGGGCGTAGCGGGCAGGATGGAGCGCGGTCCGGTACGACTGGGGAGGGCGGCACGTGCGGGAGCGAGGGCGGCGTACGGAGTGGTGGCGGCGCAACGGCCGCCGGGCGGTTTCCGGCGCCCTGCGGACGGCCCTGCGGACCGCCCTGATGCCGGGACTGTGCGCGCTGCTCGTCCTGCCGGCCGGTACGGCGGCCGCGTACGGGAACCCGACCGCCGCCGAGAACGGGTCGCCGCAGTCGTACGCCTTCACGCCCGGCGCCCGGACCGTCGCGGGCGCGCCGGGCACCGCGACGGCACCACGGCTGGACGCCGGCCGCACCTACCGCAGCTCCCTCCCGAGGAACGGCAAGCTCTACTACCGGCTCGAGCTCGGGTCCACCGACACGGCCTACGTCCCCGTCACCGCCGTCCCTCCGGCGAACGCCACCGTCTCCGCCACCGACGGCATCACCGTGTCGGTCCAGGATGCCACCGGCACGCCCTGCTCCTTCGCCAGCGCCCGCTTCGGCGCCGGCCTCAGCCCGCGCCCGGTCACCGCGCTGGGCCAGCGGGAGACCGGCAAGGCGGTGTGCCAGGGCAGGGGCACGTACTACGTGGTCGTCCGACGCCTCGACGCCCAGGGCTCCGGTACGACCGCCCCCACGCAGCGCTGGGACCTGGAGATCGCGCCCGCCACGGAACCGCGTACCGCCCGGGCCGAGACCACCTCCGCACCGCAGACCTGGGACTCCGCCACGCCCGAGCCGCTCACCGGTGAGCCCCGCGACCGGTTCGGCGGCACCGGATTCGCCTCCGCGAGCCCCCTGGGCCAAGGAGTCTGGCGGACATCCCTCGTGCCTGGCCAGACACGGTTCTACAAGGTGCCGCTCGACTGGGGCCGACAGCTCCACGCCTCCGCCGAACTGGGCAGCGCCACCGGTCACGGCTATGTGGGCGGCGCCCTGAACCTCTCCCTCTACAACCCCGTCCGCGGCTACGTCGAGGACGCCGCCCTCGGCTACACCGGAACACAGAAGCCAGCCGTACTCGCCCCGCTCCCGCCGGTCGAGTACGCCAACCGCTACGCCGTTCCCGCCGGGATGACCTCCGTCCGCTTCGCCGGCGACTACTACCTGGTGCTGCATCTCAGCGAGCAGACGGCCGACTCCTTCGGGCGGGGGCCCTTCGGGGTGACCCTGCGGGTCCGGGTGGCCGGACGAGCGCACGCCGGCCCGGAATACGCCGGGCGACCCGTGCCGGGGGAGGTGTTCACGGTCTCGGAGCAGGATCGGGAGGCGGCGCTCACCGGGACCACCGAAGGCGGGCACGATTCCGTGATGAGGCTGGTCGCGATCGGTGGGTTCGGCCTGGGGACGGCGCTGCTGCTGGTGCTCGCCGGCTGGACGGTGACGGCGCGGCGGACTCAGCGGATTCAGACGCGGGTCAACGCCCAGAAGCCCACCGCGTAGCAGGCCAGCGCCAGCAACAGGATCGGGATCGCGACCTTGGCCGGCGGGCCGGGCCGCCGATTCCGCCTGGCCCGGCGCGCTGCGCGCCCTTGCGCGGGCACGCCCGAAAACGGCTGAGCCGGAGAGGGAACCTGGGCGTCCTGAGCGGTGTACGAAGCAGTAGAGGCATCGACGCGATGACCCGCCATCGACCAGGGGGTCGGCGCGGCGCTCCAGGGGGCCTGCAGAGTCCGAGGACCTTGGTGAGCGTAGGGGCCGTGGGCCTGGGGGTCTGTGTACGGCTCGTGGAGGGGGAGCCGAGGGGGATGAGCTGGGCGGGAGGCGTGCGAGTGGTGCGAGGGGGGCTGGAGCTGGTGGACGTGTGGGGGGTACGGGGATGGGGCTACGGCCTGCGATACCTGCGGCGGGCTGTACGTGCTCTGCTCGTCGGCGCGCTGGCGTGCCTGCGGGGCGTACGGCTCGTGGGTGGGGGGCTCCTGGGCCGGCGCCTGGGGTTCCCGGGCCGAGGCCTGGGGCTCCTGGGGCGGCGGCAGACGGAAACTGCCGGTGTCCGAGAGAGAGCCGGTGCCCGCGTCCGCACCCGAATCCGTGCTGCCACCGGCACCGGTACCAGTACTGGGGTCGGCACCGGCACGGGGACCGCCGCCGGCACCGTCGCCCGCCGCCGGACTCGTATCCGTGTCCTCGGTAAGTTCCAGGGCGATCCCAGAGGCCCTCTTGACGGGGCCGTCGGGGCCGAACCCGGGTGGAAGCGGGCCGAGTTGGTCGAAGATCTCGATCAGCTCGTCGTCGGGCTCGGGCTCCGGCAGGAGTTCCGCCGCAGAGGCAAGCGCCTTGCGCGCGCCCGTGGCGGTACGGAAACGCGCGGCCGGGTCGGGCTGGAGCAAGGTGGCCACGACCTGCCAGAGCGGTTCCGGGATGCCCTTGGGCGGCCCGGGCGTCCCGTTCTCCGCGAAGTACTGCACGAGCGCCTTGGCGTCAGGCTTGGCGCCTTCGAGCAGATACAGCGCGACCAGGCCCGCGGCGAACAGGTCGGCGGGAAAGTCGGGTTCGGCGCCGAGAATCTGCTCGGGGGCGAGGTAACCGGGCGTGCCCACCACGAGGTTGGTCTCCGTCAGGCGGGGCTCGCCGAGCCGCATGGCGATACCGAAGTCGGACAGCCGCAGCCGCGGCCGACCGGTCCCGGTCGCCTCCAGGAGGACGTTGGCGGGCTTGATGTCCCGATGGATGACGCCCTCGGCGTGCACGGCGGCGAGACCGGACAGGAGCTGGTCGAGCAGGGTGCACACGAACGCCGGCGGCAGAGGCCCGTAGTCGCCGACGAGGTGGACCAGGGAGCCACCGGCGACCAGGTCCATGGTGAAGAGCACCTTGTCGTCGTCGGCCGCCCAGCTGGCCGGGGCGAGGACATGAGGGTGGTCGATGCGCAGAGCCTGCTCCCGCACGAAGCGCAGCAGGGAGTGGGCGTCGCGCTGCTGGAGCACCTTGGCGGCCACATAGCGCCGCCGGCGGTGGTCCCAGGCACGCCATACGGCGCCCACGCCCCCGCGTCCGATCGGGTCGGCCAGCTCGTACCGGCCGGCGAACACCTCACCCATGGCAGCCCATCGCTCCTCCCCCGGAACCCGCGCCGGTCCCCCCGCCCCCTTGGTTCCCCGCTCCCCCTCGGTTCCCCCTTGGTCTCCCCCGTGATGAGTGATACGACCCCGCTCCACGTCCGAGGACCGGTCCACCCCCATGGACCGACACCCCGCGCCCAGTCGCCCCCTCACCGGACTCGGCCCCGGCCCGGCCCACGGACCCCCTCCGTGGACCGGGACGTGGGTCCTAGTTCTGGTGGGACTGGTAGTGCGCGACGGCGTCCGAGGTGCGGCCGGCGCCGTAGACGCGGAGGAACTCCGCCAGCTCGGGATGCGTCGGCGCAAGGCTGTCCGCGGCGTCGATGATGTCGCCCGCGGCGGCCACCGAGCGCAGCAGCGACTGGATCTCGCGGACCACCCGCTTGACCGTCGGCGCCCCCGAACCGCTGGTGGTCTGGGTGGTGTTGTTGAGCACGGAGCCCCCCTGCGACTTCTTGATCTCGTCCATGCGCTCGGTCGCCTCGGCCGCGCTCACACTGCCGTCCGCCACCTGCGCCGCCAGGTCCTGCAGCAGCTGCACCCGCTGGACCACGGCAGGATTGCCGATCTTCGCGCGCTGGCCGCTCATCAGCTGCGAGAGCATCGGAGCGGACAGCCCCAGGACCGCAGCGAGACGGGCCTGGTTGAGCCCGAGATCGTCGATGAGCTTACGGAAGAGCGCCCCCAACGGCTCCCCGTACCAGTTCCGCTGCAGCTCCCGCGCTCTCGCGGTGGCTTCCTGCTGTGCGGCGTCCATTGCGTCTCCCCATCGCTTCCCCAAAAAACCGCGCGGTTCGCTGTAGCGAACCACGTCGAGCATCTTACGGAGCGTGGTCATTCGCGGGGACCCCCCAATCTTTTTGCGGGATACCGGGGGTGACCCGGTACTCTGGTCTGCGGCGACCACCGGAACGCGATTCCTCCGGTCGGCCGCTGCTTCCCGGGGCCTTAGCTCAGTTGGTAGAGCGCCGTCTTTGCATGGCGGATGTCAGGGGTTCGACTCCCCTAGGCTCCACCCCGAAATGCCTCCCGACCTGCGGAAACGTCGATTCGGGAGGCATTTTTCATGCGCAGGCCACTAGCTGTACCCAAGGTGGTGGAGCGGTCACCCGGGAAGCGGGGCTGTCGCTCGGCGAGTGAGGGCTCGGGCCGGGGGCCGCGATGGACGCCGGACCAGCCGGACGCCGACCCAGCCGGAAACCGCCTCAGCCGGACAGCAGCCGGACCCGGTGTGGACGGCCTGCCCGGATGAGGGTGGAGGTCTTGGCCGTAGGTGGGGGTGGGTGAGTGCGGCCTCTCCTGCCCGGCAACCAGGCTGACCGACCAGGTTCACCCAGGATGAAGTCCGGTTGCCCCCTGGGCTATTGAGCCTGACCCGGCGGACGGCCCGGCCCGTTTCACGTGAAACGGGCCGAGGGCGGCAAGAATCAACTCGCCTGTCCCACGGCCCGTTTGACGGCCGACGGTATGTGATCCGTGTCCTGTGCTACCCGATGACCTCCGGTGCTTTCCGGCCGGCTACTGCTCGTCGTCTTGGTTCGCGGCGTCCTCCTCGGCCTGCTTCGCCTGGACCTCGGGGTCCAGGGCCGAGGTGCCACTGCCGTCCACCGAGCTGAGCCGGCCGCCCGACTCCGGTACCTCCGTCGCGGCCGGCGGTTCGACCAGCCAGTCGGGGTTGGCCTGCTTGTCCCACCACTTCCAGGCCGCGACGGCACCACCGGCCAGCAGGGTCAGCAGCGCCAGCGCCTTCACGGCCCGTCCGGCCCTGCACCGACGCGCGTTCCGGCGGGCCAGCTTCTGGATCTCCTCCGCCGAGACCTGGCCACGCAGTGCGGCCAGCGCGGCCGCGCCACGCGCGGCGGCCTCCTCACGAGCCGGAGCCGTCGCGGCCACGGCCTGCTCGATCCTCGGACGCGAGTACTCGGCGGCCTGACGCGAGTACTCGGCCGCCTGCCGGGCAGCCTTACGGGCGCGGACGGCGGCCTCCTGCGCCGCCAGGTCCACCTTCGGCGGCACATGCGCACGAGCCTGCTCCAGACGCGGGGCGAGCCGGGCGCCGTACTGCACGCGGGCTTGTTCGGCTGCCTGCGACACCACTGGGGCAAGCCGTACGCGTGCCTCCTGCGCGTAGAGCGCGGCACGCTCCTTGGCCGTGTCGGCGTAAGGCGCCACCACTTCCGCGGCGTGCAGCACGCTGTCCTTCGCCGAGCCGGTCGCGGCGCGCACGCTGTCGATGCGGGTCACGGGTTCCTCCTCCTCGGTGGCGTACGGTATTTCGACTTTCCACCCTTTTACGGATCATGCCTGCCAACGGTTCGCGCGGCATGCGAGGGCGGGGCATATGGGTGTCGATTGCTCCCTTCGGAGCCATTCCGGTAATTCCCGGACAACCTGATCCTGCCGTCGACACTGCCACGAATCACCGGCGAGCGCTGCCTTACGGGCGGAACTCGTGGCTGCCGGGCGACGTACGGGCCCGACCGTGCGAGGATCGGGGAGTCACAGGAAGACAACGGAAGGCAGATCGTGGCTGAGCAGCTTTACGCCACCCTGAAGACCAACCACGGCGACATCGTGATCCAGCTTTTCCCGAACCACGCGCCGGAAACGGTCAAGAACTTCGTCGAGCTGGCGCAGGGCGAGCGCGAGTGGACCCACCCCGGCACGGGTGAGAAGAGCAAGAAGCCGCTCTACAACGGCACGATCTTCCACCGTGTCATCAGCGGCTTCATGATCCAGGGCGGCGACCCGCTGGGCAGCGGCATCGGCGGCCCCGGGTACAAGTTCGGGGACGAGTTCCACCCGGACCTGTCCTTCAACAAGCCGTACCTGCTGGCCATGGCCAACGCCGGCCCCGGCACCAACGGCTCGCAGTTCTTCATCACCGTCGCCCCCACGACGTGGCTGAACCGCAAGCACACCATCTTCGGCGAAGTCACCGACCCGGCCAGCCAGAAGGTCGTCGACGCCATCATCGGCGTGCCCACCGGCCGTAACGACCGCCCGGTCAACGACGTCGTGATCAACGAGGTCGTCGTCGAGAAGCGCGAGGGCTGAGCCCACCGCTCCCGCACCGCCCCGCTGGAAAACGCCGGCACGTCCCACGGCGACACACCGGAACCTCCCGCAGGGAACAAAACGCCCCGCTCGTCCGTACCAAGGATGAGCGGGGCGGGGCATTGCCGGGGGCAGTCCCACGACGACCGACAAGGGGAACCGATGGACCACGCCGAAGGCAGCACGCAGGACGCCGCCCACCGCGTGCCCGTGTGCTACCGGCACCCGGACCGCGAAACCGGTGTGCGCTGCACCCGCTGCGAGCGCCCCATCTGCCCCGAGTGCATGGTCAGCGCCTCGGTCGGCTTCCAGTGCCCCGAGTGCGTACGCGGCGGCAGCGCCACCGGACCCGCACCGGCGGCGTCCCGGCCCCGCACGGTCGCCGGCGGCCCGGTCACGGCCGACCCGCGGCTGCTCACCAAGGTGCTGATCGGCATCAACCTCGCCGTGTTCCTGGCGCAGCTCGCCCTGGGCAGCAGCTTCACCGACCGGTTCGAGCTGATCGGCCGGGCCCAGTTCTCCCTGTTCGGCCCCGTCGAAGGCGTCGCCGAGGGACAGTACTACCGCCTGCTGACCTCGATGTTCCTGCACGGCGGCTACGCCCACATCCTCTTCAACATGCTCAGCCTGTGGTGGATCGGCGGCCCCCTGGAAGCGGCCCTCGGCCGCGCCCGCTACCTCGCGCTGTACTTCGTCTCGGGCCTGGCGGGCAGCGCCCTCACCTATCTGATCGCCGACCCCACCCAGCAGTCCCTCGGCGCCTCCGGAGCGATCTTCGGCCTCTTCGGCGCAACCGGCGTGCTGATGCGCAGGCTCAACTACGACCTGCGCCCGCTCGTCGCCCTGCTGGTGATCAACCTGATCATCACCTTCACCCCGGCCATGCACATCGCCTGGGAGGCCCACATCGGCGGGCTCGTCGCCGGTGTCGCCGTCGGCTATGCGATGGTCCACGCCCCGCGCCGGAGGCGGACGCTGGTCCAGTACGGCGCCTGTGCGGTCGTACTCGCCGTCGTGGTGGTTCTCACGCTGGTCAGGACCGCTCAGCTCACCTGATGCCGAACCGTTGTCCACAGGGCGTGGCGGATCTTGTGCTCCGTGTGCGGGCACAGTTGTGCCCCCTGTCGCTCGGATGTGTTTCCGCAGGTGAGACAGGGGGCCAACAGGTGTATGAGAGGGGGTGGGCCAGTCATACCGGCGTCAACGCCCGATGGGTTATCCACAGATCGTCGTTCTTTTTCCCCATGTGGACAACCCTGTGGATAACTCAGTGGATAGCCCTGGGTAGAGCTACTTCCACTGGGTGGAGACGCCGAAGCCGGCGGCGATGAAGCCGAAGCCGACCACGATGTTCCAGTTGTCCAGCGCATCGATGGGCAGCGAGCCGTCGGTCACGTAGAAGACGACGATCCAGGCCAGACCGATGATGAACATGGCCAGCATGACAGGCGCGACCCAGCCGCGGCTGTTCAGCTTGATCGCTTGTGCCTGCTTCGCCGGCGGCGGCGTGTAGTCGGCCTTCTTGCGGATACGTGACTTCGGCACGAGGGTCTCTCCTGTCGATGCGCTGCGTGGCCGCGCAGGTAACCGGTTCGGGGCTCGGGGCAGCGTACAAGGGGCCAATATGGCGGCTCTGTGTGCTCCCCGGGGCGTCCGTTAGCGTAGTGCTTCCGTGGCGCCGAAGGAGATAAGGGTACGTTGAGCAATTCTGCCGACTCCCCCGGGACGCAATCAACGGGCTCCGGCCCTGGCCGCCGCCTGCGTGTCCGCCCCGCGCGGATTCTCACGGCGGCCGTCTTCGCGCTCGCGGGACTGATCTTCTTCACCAGCTTCAACACGGCCAAGGGCACCGACATCCGTCAGGACGGCTCCCTGCTGAAGCTGTCCGACCTGATCCAGCAGCGCAGCCGCAAGAACAAGGGGCTGGACGAGTCCAACGCGGCCCTGCGTGGGAGGGTGGAGTCCCTCGCCGAGAGCGACGCCGGCAGCAGCAAGGCGCAGGACCGCAGGCTCAGCGGGCTGGAGAAGAGCGCCGGCACGCAGAAGCTCACTGGTCACGCCATCACCGTCACCCTCAATGACGCCCCGCCCAACGCGACGGCCAAGCTTCCCGGCTATCCCGAGCCGCAGCCCGACTACCTGGTCATCCACCAGCAGGATCTGCAGGCCGTGGTGAACGCCCTGTGGCAGGGCGGCGCCCAGGGCATCAAGGTCATGGACCAGCGGCTGATCTCCACCAGTGCGGTGCGCTGCGTCGGCAACACACTGATCCTTCAGGGCCGGGTCTACTCGCCGCCGTACAAGATCACGGCGATCGGTGATCCGGACAGGCTGCAGCAGGCGCTGGCGGCGAGCAAGGCGATCCAGACCTACATGGTGTACGTCAACGTCTACGGCCTCGGCTGGAAAGTCGCCGACGACGGGACGGTGACTCTTCCCGGTTACTCGGGCACAGTGGATCTGCACTACGCGAAGCCCGTGAAGTAGCCGGCAGTAGCCATTCGTCGGCCGTCCGCCAGCCGTCCGTCAACGGAGGCGCCGGTGCGCGTGATCGTCCGGACCGTCAGCGAGCTGTGCATCACCGTCGGTGCCCTGATCGTGCTGTTCGTTGCTTATGTGCTGTTCTGGACGGGCGTGCGGGCCGACGGCGCCATGAACGACCAGATCGACCAGTTGCACCGGCAGTGGTCGCAGGGGAGCGTGCGGCCGACGGCCGCACCGGGCAAGAAGGCGGCCGCCGCGGGTGAGCAGACGGTCGCCGTGACGAAACCGGCGCCGTACCACTACGGCAAGGCCTTCGCGATCATGTACATCCCACGGCTCGGTTTCACGTGGAACAAGCCGGTCCTGGAGGGCACCGGCCGGGATGTGCTGGCGAAGGGACTCGCCCACTACGCGGGCACTGCCCAGCTCGGACAGGAGGGGAACTTCGCGGTGGCCGGTCACCGGCGCACGTACGGTGACCCGTTCAAGGACTTCCCCAAGTTGCGGCGTGGGGACGCCGTTGTCCTCACGGACGGGACGACCTGGTTCACGTATCGGATCGACAAAGGGCCCTACAAAACCGTGCCCACGGACGTTGAGGTGATCGACCCTGTGCCACGTAAGTCCGGGTATACGCGTCCGGGCCGGTATCTGACGCTGACCACGTGCGATCCGGAATGGGGACACAGTCACCGGCTGATCGTCTGGGCGCACCTGGACTCGACACAGTCTGTGGAGGCAGGCGAACCGAGGGCTCTGCGCCGTTAGTCTGGTGGCGTACGGCGTGAGTCAGGTGCCGTGGGGATACGGAAGGAACGGCATGTACGGCTGGATCTGGCGGCATCTGCCGGGAAACGCGTGGATGAAGGCGCTGATCTCCCTCGTCCTGATCCTGGCCGTGATCTACATCCTCTTCCAGTACGTCTTCCCCTGGGCCGAACCGCTGCTGCCCTTCAACGATGTGACGGTGGACAACCAGTGAGTGCGCGGATTCTCGTCGTCGACAACTACGACAGCTTCGTCTTCAACCTCGTCCAGTACCTGTATCAGCTGGGGGCCGAGTGCGAGGTGCTGCGCAACGACGAGGTGTCGACGTCGCACGCCCAGGACGGCTTCGACGGGGTGCTGCTCTCGCCCGGACCGGGGACGCCGGAGGAGGCGGGCGTGTGTGTGGACATGGTTCGCCACTGCGCGTCGACCGGTGTCCCCGTCTTCGGTGTCTGCCTCGGCATGCAGTCGATGCAGGTGGCGTACGGCGGTGTGGTGGACCGGGCGCCGGAGCTGCTGCACGGCAAGACCTCGCTGGTGGAGCACGAGGGCAAGGGTGTTTTCACGGGCCTGCCCTCGCCGTTCACGGCGACCCGCTACCACTCCCTGGCCGCCGAGCCGGCGACGGTACCGGCCGAGCTGGAAGTGACCGCCCGCACCCACGACGGCATCATCATGGGCCTGCGGCACCGTGAACTTCCGGTCGAGGGCGTCCAGTTCCACCCCGAGTCGGTCCTGACCGAGCACGGGCACCGGATGCTGGCCAACTGGCTGGTGGAGTGCGGCGATCAGGGTGCCGTGGCGAGGTCGACGGGGCTGGCCCCGGTGGTGGGCAGGGCCACGGCGTGACCGCGCTGCGCCCGGAGCGCGAGACCGATGCCTCGTACGGGGATCAGTCGTACGAGGCTTCCGGTGCGCTTGGGGACTGGGACGCGGCGGGCGCGGCGCAGCAGGAGCAGTACGGCGAGCAGTTCGGCGAGTCGCGTGGTGAACCGTATGGCGGGTCATTTGAGGCGTCGTACAGCGATCAGTACGCCGATCACTACGGCCATCGGCACGGGGATCGGTACGACGATCGGTATGACGACGTGTACCGGCCTGTCCCGGACGACGAGACGATGGCGCTGCGGATTCCCGGTGATCCGCGGCCGGGTGCCGATGGGGAGCCCGTGGGCGCCGCCTCTGTGGCCTCTAGGGCCCCTTCCGCCTCCTTCGCCACCGCACCCCCGGTCGGTGGCCGTGCGGCCCGCAGAAAGGCCGCCAAGCGCCGTGGAGGGCGCCATGGCGGCGGACGGGAGGCGGCAGCCACGGAGACGGCGGAGACCGGGGAGCCCGGCCGGCCGTTGTCCCGGATGGAGGCGCGGCGGCAGGCGCGGCTGCGCAAGCCGAGTCCGGGCGTCATCGCGAGCCGGGCGATCGGCGAGGTGTTCATCACCACCGGCGTGCTGATGCTGCTGTTCGTCACCTATCAGCTGTGGTGGACCAACGTCCGCGCCAACGCGCAGGCGGGCAGCGAGACGCACCAGCTCCAGAACGACTGGGCGAGCGGCAAGCGCAACCCGGGGGTCTTCGCGCCCGGTCAGGGTTTCGCCATCCTGCACATACCCAAGTTGGACGTGGTCGCGCCGATCGCGGAGGGCGTCAGCACCGAGAGGGTGCTCAACAAGGGCATGGTCGGGCACTACGGCGAGGCCCCGCTGAAGACGGCGATGCCCGATGCGAAGACCGGCAACTTCGGTCTCGCCGCCCATCGCAACACGCACGGCGAACCGTTCCGGTACATCAACAGGCTCGAGCCGGGGGATGCTGTCGTGGTCGAGACGCAGGATTCGTACTTCGTGTACAAGGTGACTTCGACGTTGCCGGTGACCTCGCCGGCCAACACGAGCGTGCTGGACCCCATCCCGAAGGGCTCGGGCTTCACCAAGCCCGGCCGCTACATCACCCTCACCACCTGCACGCCGGAGTTCACCAGCAAGTACCGGCTGATCGTCTGGGGCAAGATGGTCGAGGAACGCCCGCGCAGCAAGGGCAAGCCGGACGCGCTCATCGAACAGGGCTGACGCGAGTTAGGGCAGAGGCAGAGGACACTGTGGCAGCGACCGCCGACGACACCGAAGAACACACGGACGCGTCCGATTCGAGACCCGCGCGGCGGGGCCGGCGTCCGGGCCGTATAGCGACGGCTGTCAGCGTCCTCGGTGAACTCCTCATCACAGCCGGGCTGTTGCTCGCCCTGTTCGTCGTCTACTCGCTGTGGTGGACGAACGTGATAGCGGACCGCAAAGCGGACAAGCAGGCCGAAAAGGTGCGTCAGCACTGGGTGCACGCCACGGACTCCGGGCCCGGTGCACTGGACACCAAGGACGGCATCGGCTTCCTGCACGTGCCGGCCATGAAGAACGGCGAGGTCCTGGTCGAGAAGGGCACGGGCACGAACGTCCTGAACGACGGTGTGGCCGGCTACTACACGGACCCCGTCAAGGCGGCCCTCCCCATGACCGGCAAGGACGGCAACTTCACCCTCGCCGCCCACCGGGACGGGCACGGCGCGAAGTTCCACAACATCGACAAGCTGAAGAAGGGCGATCCGATCGTCTTCGAGACGCGGGACGACTGGTACGTCTACAAGGTCTACTCGATCCTGCCGGAGACCTCGAAGTACAACGTCAAGGTCATCGACCAGGTCCCGAAGGAGTCCGGCAAGAAGAAGCCGGGGCACTACATCACGCTGACGACGTGCACGCCGGTGTACACCTCGGAGTACCGGTACGTGGTGTGGGGCGAGCTGGTCCGGGTGGAGAAGGTGGACAGTGAGCGGACGCCTCCGGCGGAGTTGCGAGGCTGACAGAGGTTCTTCGAGTACCTCTGTCCTCTAGCATGTCGAAGGTCCGAAGCCGCAACCACTCATTGCGGCTTCGGACCTCTTTGTGTCAGGCCGTGCTACTCCAGCACCTTCAACGGCTCCCCGGAGCTCCATTCCTCAAGCAGCCCACGGTGTACGGCCGTGATCCCCGTCTCGGCGGCGATGCGCACAGCGTCACGGGTGAAGGGGCAGGTCGCCACGAAGAGCGCCACTTCCGCGCTGTACAGAACCTTGGCAGCGCCGACGAACTTCTGCACGTCGGGGCTGGTGATGTCGAGGTAGGGCGCGAACCGCTTGCACTGGACGACAGGGCGTCGACCGCCGGCCGTGCGCCCGGTGATGTCGACACCCCGGTCTCCATGCCCGCCCTGCACGACGACGTCGGTGCATCCGTCACGGCGCAGCAGTGTGGCGATGTGTTGCTCGAATGTGCGTCCGTTCATGGCGTCCATGGAGGCCATGACTCCGCCGGCGGGTCGGTCGTCTCGCGTCCCTTCGAGCCGCTCCAGCCGGGCATGGTGTTGGTGGAGCCGTCGTTCGATGCGCTGAACTCCCGCCCGCAGAGCGATCAGCTCCCTGCGATGCTCGCCCGACGTTTCGATCAAGGCGTTGAACATCGGCACGACCGTCTTGCCGAGGATGCGGGTGATGCGCTGGTCGATGCGGTCGTCGAGGGACAGCGGCGCTGTGTGGACCGGGTTTTCCACAGGCTGGGTACGGGCCAGGTACTCCATGTCGAGGAGGTACACACGTACCTGACGTGCGACTTCGCTGTCGCGGAGCAGCATGGCGACGTTGAGGACGGCGCGGCGGGGATACAGCGCGAGTGATCGGGAGCGTGAACGGATCCCACAGACCTCCTTGAAGGAAGTCAGTTCTGTACCTGCCAAAACTCGGTACCCGCTGGCTTCCAGTTCCTCCCGGTGGTCGACAACTACCGATTCGATGGCTTTGAGGCCGACATTGAAGTACGCCGCCACCATCGCCGTCGTCACATGCATCCCGTCCGGCAGCAGTGACAGCGCCTTGACTCTGTCGAGCACGTCCGTGCGGTTCAGCACGCTGCTGCGCAGTGTCTTGGATTCCAGCAGCGCCGATTCGTTGATCACGTTCTGCCCTTCGGGTCGTCGTGGCCATCTGGCCTGGGCAGAGACTCGATTCCCCACCCCACCCGATCAACGAGCCGTGTCATGCGAAGACAGGATCGGTAGGGGCACCGCGGTGCGATCACGGCAAGGTCCCGCTGCATCACCCGCACGAATACGGGTCAGCCCAGGAACCAGGTTCCTGGGCTGACCCGTATGTCGGTGGCTGGGTCAGCCGTTGATGCCGCCGAAGATGCCGCCGTTGTTACCGCCGTTGTCGCCGCCGACGTCGACGGTCTGCAGGATGATCTGGGTGTTGCTCGGGTCGGCCGGGGTGCCCTGTGTCGGGGTCTGCTGGACGACCCGGGCCTTGTCGTCGTTCGGGCCGTTGACCTGGATGTTCGTGAAGCCCTTTTGATGCAGGATGTCCTGGGCCTGCTTCAGGGTCAGGGTCGTGACGTTCGGCACCGGCGTCTGCTGTTGGCCCTGGAACTGGCCCACGTTGACCGTTACGGGTGTGTTCTTGCTGACCTGCTGGCCCACCGCCGGGTTGGTCGAGAGGACCTTGCCGTCGTCGTCCTGGTTGGGGGTGGGGGTCGGGGTGCAGGTGGAGCTGGGTGCCAGGCCCAGCTGCTGCAGCTCGGCCCTCGCCTCGTCGCAGGACTTGCCGACGATGTCGCTGGGGATGGTGACCTTGTCCTCGGCCTTGGCGACCGTGAGGGTGATCACGGTGCCCTTCTGCTTGCTTGTGCCGCCCGCCGGGTCCTGGTTGATGACCACGTTGGGTGTCTGGGAGGACACCTGGGTCTTCTTCTCGACCTTGAAGCCCTTGTCCGTCAGCTGGGACTGGGCCTGGTCGAACTGGATGCCGCGGACGTCCGGCACGGTGACCTTCGGCGCGCCCGTGGACACCGTCAAGTTGACCGTGCTGCCCTTGTCCACTTCCGTCTTCGCCTGCGGGTCCTGGGTGCAGACGTTGCCCTTGGGCTGGTCGTCGCAGGGCTTCCTGGTGATCGACACCTTCAGGTCGACGTTCTCGGCCATCTTCCTGGCCGTGTCCGCCGGCTGGCCGACGAACGTCGGCACCGGCACCTTGCCGTCGCCCGTGTTGCCGCCGCTGGCGACCCACTTCCCGATCAGGATCGCGCCGATCAGGACCAGGATGCCCGCGACCACGAGGAGGATCGTGGAGGTGTTGGACTTCTTCTGCTGGCGGCGGCGGCCGGTGGGTTCGTCGTAGCCGTAGCCGCCGTCGTCCGGGTTCATCGGCGGGAGCATGCTGGTCGCTCCCGCGCCGGCGTCCGGGCGCAGGGCCGTCGTCGGCTGGTCGTCGGGGTAGCCGCCGTAGCCCACCGCGCCCATCGCGGCCGTCGCCGCGACCGGTTGGCCGTCCAGGCAGGCCTCGATGTCGACGCGCATCTCGTCGGCCGACTGGTAGCGGTAGTTCGGGTCCTTGACCAGTGCCTTCAGGACGATCGCGTCCATCTCGGGCGTGATCTCGGGGTCGAAGACCGACGGGGGCTGGGGTTCCTCGCGGACGTGCTGGTAGGCCACCGCGACGGGGGAGTCGCCCACGAAGGGGGGCCGTACCGTCAGCAGCTCGTACAGGAGGCAACCCGTCGAGTACAGGTCCGAGCGGGCGTCGACCTGCTCGCCCTTCGCCTGTTCCGGCGACAGGTACTGGGCCGTGCCGATCACCGCGGCCGTCTGGGTCATGGTCATGCCGGCGTCGCCCATGGCGCGGGCGATGCCGAAGTCCATCACCTTGACCTGGCCGTTGCGCGTGAGCATGACGTTGGCCGGCTTGATGTCGCGGTGGACGATGCCGTTGCGGTGGGCGTACTCCAGGCCCTGGAGGATGCCGATGGTCATCTCCATCGCGCGCTCCGGCAGCAGCTTGCGGCCGCTGTGAAGAAGCTCACGCAGGGTGGAGCCGTCGACGTACTCCATCACGATGTAGGGGATGGAGACCCCGTCGATGTAGTCCTCGCCCGTGTCGTAGACCGCGACGATCGCGGGGTGGTTGAGCGAGGCGGCCGACTGGGCCTCCCGGCGGAACCTGGCCTGGAAGGAAGGGTCGCGTGCCAGGTCGGCGCGCAGGGTCTTCACTGCCACGGTGCGGCCCAGGCGGGTGTCATGCGCGAGGTAGACCTCGGCCATGCCACCACGGCCGAGCACCTGGCCCAGCTCGTACCGGCCGCCGAGGCGACGCGGCTCTTCCATAGCTACCTACCAGCCCTCTCCGTCGGTCCCGACCACACCCACGTGTGGTCCGGCGGTGTGCTGTCCCTGGCATACGCTACCGGGCGTCACCCTTGTGCTCGGCACGGCAGGGAAAGCTGATACCGGACCGGTACAGCTCATTCGACTGGTGGTCTTCGCGCAAAACGGTAGATGTCAGCGGATTTCCGAGTCAATCTTGGCGAGCGCCGCCCTGGCTTGTGCGGCGGCCGCTTTCAGGGGCTTGGCGTTCTGCCGGATGGCGCGCTTTTGCAGGGCCACCTCGACTGTGTGCCATGTCTCTGCGTACAAGGACTTCTTCTTGCACTCGACGTCGTCGACCGCGGTGGCGGTCTCCTGCGGGGCGGCGGTGTAGCTGCTTGCCGCGACGGAGGACTTCGTGCCCGGGGCGGACCACTTGGGGTCCTCCAGGGCTTCCACGGGGTTCTTGTACGGGTAGCCCTTTGCCTTCATGCAGTCACGCCACTTGTTCTGTGCGTAGAGCACGGGGCCGGTCTTCAGCGCGTCGTCCCAGATCCTCTTCTGCAGGACGGTGACCCGCGTCTGGAACGGCAGGTCGGGGCCCGGCAGCCCGAGCTTCCGGTAGGCCTCCCCGCGGCATCCGCCGGCCGGGACCTCGACGCCTGTGATCTTCGCGCTGTCTTCGCCGGTGTAGATGGCTATCGTGCGGCGGCTGACATGGTCGAGCCTGTGGTTGGCCTTCTTGTCCAGCTCGGTTGCCTGCTTGGCGGACATGCCCGCGGGGAGCGGCGCTTTGTATCCGTACCGGCGGGCCGAATTCAGATCGGTCACTCCGTAGCGGCGCGAGTTCCAGGGAATGTTCGCGGACTTCTCGGGCTTGGCGGGCCATTTCCGGCCCAGGCGGTTCATACAGGCGCCGGCCAGTTTGTCCACCGCGATCTCCAGGTCGCCCATCTGGTCCTGATCGAAGAAGTAGTCGTCCAACGGCATCCGAAAGCGTGTGCCGTTGTACAGATCCGGGTCGCTGGAGACCTTCACCCGGGACGTGGACTCGGCGCGGTTCGTCGTCGCGGAGCCGAATGTGCACGACGTCGTGAGGAGGACGACCAGGAGAGCGAGACCGTACTTCTTGTTCATGAGCCTTCCAGAAAGATCGGGCCGCCGGCTGGCTTCCGGCGGCCCGGCGACCTGCTGCCCCGGCCGGTATTCCGGGGAAATGCTTACTTGGGGCAGGTCGAATTACTGGCGAAGCAGTGCGAGCTCCAGGTGTTGTCCTCGCCCAGGGAGCCCCAGTTCTGCTTGCCGCCACCGCTCAGACCCAGGCTGAAGCCGGTGTAGTTGGAGTAGGTGAAGAACCAGACCGTGGTGTCGGGGTCGCGGTTCCAGGAAGAGGAGACGGAGTTGTCGATCGACGTATTGGTGCCGTAATAGGTACCGGTGTAGTCCGGCTTGCTGTACAGCGTGTCGTAAACAGCACCGGAGTAGTTGGCGTTGTAGTAGAGGCAGACTTCGCCGCCGTTGGAGCTTTCACAGCTGCCGTTGTAGCTACCGGCGTACGACGTCCCGCTGGCTATCGCGAAAAGGGCTGCGGCGGAGCAAGCGACGGCAACCGCGCGGCGGATTCCGGAGATGGGAAACCCCTCCTTCGTAGATGTGTTCGATGGCGCGCTTGTGGATCTTACGGGTTTGAACTGTTCGCTTCAAGCACAGTAAAAAATCGGAAGCGTTCATTCCGAATGTGGGGAATGAAGGGGGGTGAAAAGAGACGAAAAAATGCCCTGCCCCGGGTTCCGGGCAGGGCATCGGAGGGAATTCTCCCGCTCAGCCGCAGTGTTCCCAGTTGCTCTCCCACTTGTAGGTCTGGCCGCCGCCCCAGCGGATGCACTTGCCCGCGGACGGCTCGGAGTAGACCGGACCCGCGTACTCGTAGTAGTAGTCGGAGTCCTCGTGGCTCGGGTTGCCGGGGGTCTGGACGAGAGCCATCGTCACGGTCTTCTTGTCGAGGTTGCTCGTCTTGAGCGTCACCACGCAGTTCCTGGTCCCGTTGAAGAGCAGGTAGACGGTGGCGCCGTAACCGGTGACGACGTGGCTGTCGATCACGGAGTAGCCCGAACCGCACTGGGAGGCCGGCGAGGCCAGGGCGGCCGCCTGTGCCTGCGTCGTTCCAAGGGCGAGGGCCGAAGCGGTCATCGCCGCGGCGAGCACGCCCGCGCGAACCTTGTTCACATCTCCCCCGTCGTTGTCATGAACGGTGAAGATCGTAGTGCCGTCGTGATCACCGAAGGGAGTCGAGAACCGGACGGATGTCAGGAACCTGACTTGCTCTTGATGACCGCCTGCATCACGTTCTTGGCGATCGGCGCGGCCAGGCCGCCGCCGGAGATGTCGTCGCGGTTGGCGCTCTCGTCCTCGATCACCACGGCCACGGCGACCGGCGAGCTGCCGTCGGGCAGCTTGGCGTAGGAGATGAACCACGCGTACGGGTTGGCGCTGTTCGCCACACCGTGCTGGGCGGTACCGGTCTTGCCGCCGACGGTGACACCGTTGATCTGCGCGTTCGTACCGGTGCCCTTCTCGACCACCGTCTGCATCATCGACTGCAGGATCTGCGCGTTGGCCGGCGACAGCGGCCGGCTCATCTCCTCCGGCTGGGTCTTCTGGACCGGGTCGAGGTTGGAGGACTGCAGCTCGTCGACCATGTACGGCTTCATCAGCTTGCCGTCGTTGGCGACCGCCGAGGCGACCATGGCCATCTGCAGCGGGGTCGCGGCGGTGTCGAACTGGCCGATCGAGCTGAGCGCCGTCTGGGGGCGGTCCATCTCCTTGGGGAAGACCGACGCGTTCGACCGCACCGGGGTGAACTGCTCGGCGTTGAAGCCGAACTTCTCGGCCTCCTTCAGCATCTTGTCCTTGCCGAGCTGGTCACCGATGTGACCGAAGACCGTGTTGCAGGAGATGCGCAGCGCTTCCCGCAGGGACACGTTCTTACACTGGATGCTGCCCTCGTTCTTCAGCTCGCGCGTGGTGTTCGGCAGCGTGTAGGGCTGCGGGGAGTCGGTGGCCTGGTCCGCCGAGTTGTACAGCCCGTTCTCCAGCGCCGCCGCGGCGGTGACCACCTTGAACGTGGAGCCCGGCGGGTAGGTCTCGCGCAGTGCGCGGTTCAGCATCGGGTCGGAGGGGTTGTTCTTCTTCTGGAGCTTGGTCCAGGCCTTGGAGTCGCTGTCGCGGTCGCCCGCGAAGGACGAGGGGTCGTACGACGGGTAGGAGGCCAGTGCCAGGATCTTGCCGGTGGAGGGCTCCAGGGCGACGACCGCGCCCTTGCCGCCCTGCTTGGCCAGCCCGCTGAACGCCGCCTTCTGCGCGGCCGCGTTCAGCGTGGTGACGACGTTGCCGCCCTGCTTGGGCTTGCCGGTGATCATGTCGAGGGTGTTGCGGAAGAAGAGCCGGTCGTCGTTGCCGGTGAGGATGCCGTCGTCGAGCTTCTCCAGCTGGCTGCCGTCGAAGGCCTGAGAGGAGTAGCCGGTGACCGGCGCCCACATGGGCCCGTCCTTGTAGGTGCGCCGGTACTTGAACTGCCTGCCCTTGGACTCGGCGGAGCCCGTTATCGGGTTGCCGTCGACGATGATGTCGCCGCGCGGGTGGGAGTAGCGCTCGATGCGGACCCGGAGGTTGTCCTGGTCGCCGGCGAGCTGGTCGGCCTTGACGTACTGGAGGTAGTTGTCACGGATCAGCAGGGCCAGCACGAGGAGGCCGCAGAAGATCGCGATCCGGCGCAGGGGCTTGTTCATGACGGGCGGACCACCTGGGTCATCTCGGCGTCGGGGTTCGTGGCGGGGGCAGGCGCCGGGCGGCGGGCGGTGTCGCTGATGCGGATGAGGATGCCGATCAGCGCCCAGTTGGCCAGCACGGAGGAGCCACCGGAGGCCAGGAACGGCATGGTCATGCCGGTCAGCGGGATGAGGCCCATCACACCGCCGGCCACGACGAACACCTGCAGGGCGAAGGCGCCGGACAGGCCGACAGCGAGCAGCTTGCCGAACGGGTCGCGGGCGGCGAGGGCGGTGCGCACGCCGCGCTCCACGATCAGGCCGTAGATCAGCAGGATCGCCATGATGCCCGCGAGACCCAGCTCCTCGCCGAAGGTCGCGAGGACGAAGTCGGAGTTGGCGGCGAACTTGATCAGGTCCGAGTGGCCCTGGCCCCAGCCGGTGCCGAGGGTGCCGCCGGAGCCGAACGCCCACAGAGACTGCTGAAGCTGGTCGGAGTGGAGGATGCCGTCGTGGGTGACCTGGCGGCTGAGCTGGTATTCGCGCATCGGGTTGAGCCAGGCCTGCACACGCGTCTGGATGTGCGGTTCGAAGCTCGCCACGCCGACGGCGCCGACCGCGGACATCAGCAGACCGAAGACGATCCAGCTGGTCCGCTCGGTGGCGACGTACAGCATGATGACGAACATTCCGAAGAACAGCAGCGAGGTGCCGAGGTCGGTCTCGAAGACCAGGATGAGGATCGAGATCGCCCAGACGACCAGGATGGGGCCGAGGTCGCGGCCGCGCGGCAGGTACAGGCCCATGAAGCGGCGGCTGGCGAGGGCCAGGGCGTCGCGCTTGACCATCAGGTAGCCGGCGAAGAAGACCGCGAGGATGATCTTCGCGAACTCACCGGGCTGGAGGGAGCCCAGGCCGGGGATCCTGATCCAGATCTTGGCGCCGTAGATGTTGGCCCCGAGGCCCGGCACCAGCGGCAGGATGAGCAGGACCAGAGCGCAGAACATCGAGATGTAGGTGTAGCGCTGCAGGACCCGGTGATCCTTCAGGAAGATCAGCACCGCCGCGAACACGGCGATGGCCAGCGCCGTGTACAGCAGCTGGCGGGGCGCGGCCGGGGAGAAGCCGCGCAGCGACTGCAGCAGCTTCGACTGGTCCAGCCGCCAGATGACGACGAGCCCGAGCCCGTTGAGCAGCGTGGCCAGCGGCAGCAGCAGCGGGTCGGCGTACGGGGCGAACTTCCGTACGGCGAGATGGGCGACGCCGGCCAGCAGACCGAGACCGAGGCCGTAGCTCAGCAGCCCGGCGGGCACCGAGTCGTTGATGGCCAGACCCACGTTGGCGTAGGCGAACACCGGGATGGCCACGGCGAAGACCAGCAGGGCCAGTTCGGTGTTGCGGCGGCTCGGCGCGCCGATCGCGCCGATCGTGGACGTGTGGTGCGTCGGCGAGTTAGTCGTACTGCTCATCGTGTGACAGGGCCTCTCGCGGCTTCGCTACTGCTTGCCGCACTGATCGACGACCTTCTGCTCATCCTCGGAGAGGCTCGGGCCGGGGTTCGGAGTGGCGGATGCGGACGGGGGCTTCGAAGGGTTCTTCGTAGCGGGCGCCGAACCGGATGGGTGCGGTGTCGGTGACGCCTTGGACGTGAAGGCGGTACGGGTGGCTCCCGTGGTGCCTCCGGCCTCGCCCTGGCCCGTCCTGGCGTTCTGCTGCGACTCGGCCGCCGTGCGTTCCGCCTGCTTCTTGCACGCGGAGGCCTGCACCGACAGTGCCTCGATCTTCGCCTGGGCCTGCTGCAGACCGCCCGCCGCGATCGTGTTCTTGACCTGCTTCTGCTGGTAGGGCGGCAGGTACTTGAGTTCGATCTCGGGGTGGTCCTTCTCCACCTTCGACAGCGACACCCAGGCCAGGTCCTGGCTGATCCCGCGGTACAGCGCCACGTGCTCGCTGTTGGCGCCGACGTAGTACTGCGTCTGCGTCCAGCGGTAGCCGCCGTAGAGGCCGCCGCCGACGACGGCGAGGGCGAGCGCGCTGTAGAGGGATCTCTTCAGCCACTTGCGCCCGCCGCGCGGCTTGGTGAAGTCGCCGTCGGCGTAGTCGTCGAAGCTGCCCGCCGGGATGTACCCGGTGGTGTCGCCGGAGCCGGGCGGGCCGAACTCGCCGCCGCCGTGCCCGGGTCCCCGGCGGCCCAGGTGGGAGGCTCGGCCGGCCGGGGTCTGCATGATGCCGTTGTCGTGCAGATGGTGCTGGTTCTCGGCGACCGCGCCGACCACGACCGGCTGGTCGGACAGCTGCCCGGCGAGGGTGTCACCGGTGTCCAGGTCCAGGACGTCGGCGACGATGACGGTGATGTTGTCGGGGCCGCCGCCGCGCAGCGCGAGCTGGATCAGCTCCTGCACGGTCTCCTGCGGGCCCTGGTAGCTGGCGAGGGTCTCCTCGATCGTCTGGTGGGAGACGACCGCGGACAGACCGTCGGAGCAGATCAGATAGCGGTCGCCGGCCCGGACCTCGCGGATCGACAGGTCGGGCTCGACGTGGTCGCCGCTGCCGAGGGCGCGCATCAGCAGGGAACGCTGGGGGTGAGTGGTGGCTTCTTCCTCAGTGATCCGGCCCTCGTCGACGAGCCGCTGCACCCAGGTGTGGTCCTGGGTGATCTGCGTGAGAACTCCGTCACGCAGCAGATAGGCGCGGGAGTCGCCGACGTGCACCAGGCCGAGCCGCTGGCCGGTCCACAGCAGGGCGGTGAGGGTCGTCCCCATGCCCTCCAGCTGGGGGTCCTCCTCGACCATGGCGCGCAGCTGGTCGTTGGCGCGCTGCACGGCCGCGCCGAGGGAGGTGAGGATGTCGGAGCCGGGCACGTCGTCGTCGAGCGTGACCAGGGTGGAGATCACCTCGGAGGAGGCGACCTCGCCGGCCGCCTGGCCGCCCATGCCGTCGGCGATCGCGAGCAGCCGCGGGCCGGCATAACCCGAGTCCTCGTTGCCCTCCCGGATCATGCCTTTGTGCGATCCGGCGGCAAAGCGCAGTGACAGACTCATGCGCACCTCGCCCGTCGGCTCCGAATGCAGCCGGTCGTGTCGAGCCACACTGCCCACCCTCCGGTCGGGAGCGCGCCGGAGGCCGGGGTGCGGCCTGCTTCTGCGTGCTCGCTCCGCTCGCTCATTGTCGTACTACTTCCGCAGCTCGATGACGGTCTTGCCGATGCGGATCGGCGCGCCCAGCGGGATCGGCGTGGGGGTCGTCAGCCGGGACCGGTCCAGGTATGTGCCGTTGGTGGAGCCGAGGTCCTCGACGATCCACTGGCCGTCGCGGTCCGGGTAGATCCTGGCATGACGACTGGAGGCGTAGTCGTCGTCCAGCACGATCGTCGAGTCGTGGGCCCGGCCCAGCGTGATCGTCTGGCCCTGCAGCGCGACCGTCGTGCCGGTCAGCGTGCCCTCGGTCACCACCAGCTTGGCGGGAGCGTTACGACCGCGCCGGCCGCCGCCCTGCTGGGCGCGCTGCGGCGGGGGCGCGGACTGCTTCCGGGCCGCCTGCTGCCGGCCCGGCGCCTGCGCACGCCCGGCCTCCCTGCGTGATCCGCGCTGGGTGACGCGCGTACCGAACAGGTCGCTCCGGATGACCTGCACGGCCACGATCACGAACAGCCACAGTACGGCCAGGAAACCCAGCCGCATGACCGTGAGGGTCAGCTCTGACATTGCCCCCGCTTCACCCTTCGGCTTGCCTATAGATAACGGTGGTGCTGCCCACGACGATCCGCGAGCCGTCGCGGAGCGTAGCGCGGGTGGTGTGCTGCCCGTCCACCACGATGCCGTTGGTGGAACCGAGATCCTGGATCGTCGAGGGCGTTCCGGTCCGGATCTCGCAGTGCCGGCGGGAGACGCCGGGGTCGTCGATCCGCACGTCGGCGTCGGTGCTGCGGCCCAGCACCAGCGTCGTGCGGGAGATCTGGTGGCGGGTGCCGTTGATCTCGATCCAGTAGCGGGTGCGCCCGCCGCTCATCGGAGCGGCCGCGGGCCGCTGGGTGGCGGGCTGGGGATAGCCGTAGCCGCCGGGGCGGGCGCCGGGCGGCGGCGCGGACGGCATCGGGGGCGCGCCGGCGGGCGTGGCGGGCGGGTAGCCGTACCCGCCCTGGGCGCCCTGCCCGGGACGCCCGGGGGCCGAGGCCGCGGGGGCCTGCTGCGCCTGCTGGCTGCTGGAGGAGGCGAGGGTGCGCGAGCGCACCCGGTACAGGCCGGTGTCGAGGTCGTCGGCCTTCTCCAGGTTGACCTTGATCGGGCCCATGAAGGTGTAGCGCTGCTGCTTGGCGTAGTCGCGCACCATGCCGGCCAGCTCGTCGCCGAGCTGCCCGGAGTAGGGGCTGAGGCGCTCGTAGTCCGGCGTGCTCAGCTCCACGATGAAGTCGTTCGGTACGACGGTCCGGTCGCGGTTCCAGATCGTGGCGTTGTTGTCGCACTCACGCTGGAGCGCGCCGGCGATCTCCACGGGCTGGACCTCGGACTTGAAGACCTTGGCGAAGGTGCCGTTCACCAGACCTTCGAGACGCTGCTCGAACTTCTTCAGGACTCCCATGGGGCACCTCCTCAATCCTTGCCGTTGCCTTGCCCTGCTGTGTGGCCGCTGCCTTGCCTGTACTGCTGGTTCCGCTGGTACTGCTACTGATCGTATCTACGCGCCCGGCAATCAGCCGGTTCCCCCAGCGGCTCCCCTTCGAACTCCCGGTACGCGCTCCTGCTGCCATGGATCGTAGAGGGGGGCGCAGACCAGTGTCCCGCACCTGGCTGTGGACCCGGGCCGCCTCCTGGGGAGATGCCGGGGACCGGTACGAGGTTGATACGTGAACTGGGTCTCCCTGATACGTGGGGGGTGGAGGGGGTGGGTAGGAGGGGCGCTTTGGGGTCCTTGGGGTCCTTGGGGTCCTTGGGTCGTTGGGTTGATTTGGGGTTCTTGGGCTTGATCTTGCGTCTTGGCCGCGGGCGCGGGCGCGGGCGCGAGTGCGGGTGCCGGCGCTGGGCGTGGCGGGTTGCGTCGGCGGTCTGCCGGGGCGTGGCGGGACTGGGCCTTCTCGGGTGTTGGGGCGGTCTCGGGCCGGGTGTGGGGCGGAGGGAAGGGATGTGAACCCACCCCGTACGACGTGCTAATGTTCTGGGTGTCGGAAGGGGCCAGCCTGAAAGGGCGGGAGTCGGAAGACGCACCCAATGCGCGGGTGGCGGAATAGGCAGACGCGCTGGATTCAGGTTCCAGTGCCCGCAAGGGCGTGGGGGTTCAACTCCCCCCTCGCGCACAGAGACGAGACGGGTCTCTGCCGGTGACGGAAGTCACGGCAGAGACCCGTCTCGCGTTTTGCTCCGTGCCGTGAGGGATCGCACAGGCTGTGGACGGACGGGGCCGGGCCATCGGTGAGCTATCTCACGGAAGGGGCCGGTCGGGCCTCCGGGGCCGGCTGGGTGTTCGGGCTTGTGCACAGGGTGCGGTCCCGGCGCGGGGCGTGCGCCGGGGTGAGGTGGCCGGTCGGCGCCGGATCCTCGGTTCTCCTGGGGCTCAGGTCTCGCTCGGCTGGCACCGTGGGCACCACACCGTCCCGCGGCCTCCCAGACGGGAGCGGCGCAGGTGGGTGTGGCAGCGGGGGCAGATCGGGTCGGGGGCGTCGCGGTGGCCGGTGAGCCACGCATCGCGCGGTGGCACGCAGCCGGCGGTGACCGCGGAACGCAGCGTGCGCCGCATCTGGGTGTACAGGTGCCGGCGTTCGCTCTCGGTCAGATCGCCGGCCCGGGTGCCGGGGTGCAGCCCCGCACGCCACAGGATCTCGTCGGCGAGCAGATTGCCGAGACCGGCCAGGACGGACTGGTCGGTCAGCGCCGTTTTGATGTGACCGCGGCGGGCGCCGAGCACGGCCTCGAAGTCCTCACGGTCCACCGCCAGCGCATCGGGACCCTGACGGTCCAGCAGCCGGGCGACACCGGAGTCGTCGTCGGCCAGCCAGAGGCCCTGGAGCTTGCGCTGGTCGCGATAGCGGAGCTGGCGGTCGCCACTCAGGTCGAACAGGACGCGGTCATGTGCCTCGACGGCGTCGTCGGGACGGGCGCAGAGCAGCCGGCCGGTCATGCCGAAGTGCAGCAGGAGGGTGGGGCCGCCGGTGTGGGCGAGCAGCCACTTGCCGTGCCGCTCCGGCTCGGTGAACCGCCGGCCCTCCAGCGCGTCGCGCAGCCGCTGTGCGCTCACCCCGTGCAGGACGCCCGCGTCGCGCACGTCGACGCGGGCGATGGCCCTGCCCTTCGCGCAGGACACGAGCACCCTGCGGAACCCCTCGTCGTCCGGCAGCTCAGGCATGGCGGACGTCCTTGCGGCGGCTTACGACGCCCGGGGCCTGACGGGGGAGAAACGTCGGAGCGGGTGTGGGTGTGGGTGCGGGAGCCGGAGCGGATGTGGTCGCGGACGCTCGTTTGTGCCTCAGGTCCATGGCAGCCTCCTCGCTGCGCTGGGCCGATGACGATGACGATGACGATGACGATGACGGAGCCGATGCCGAAGGTGGGTGCGGGTGTCCGGCGCGGCACGTGCTTTCGAGTGCCCGGCGCGTTGCCGTTCGTACCGTTCGCTCTCCCTGCTCCACCCACCCCGTGCGACAGGGCCGAGCACTTGACGCACACCGGCTGATGGGCGAGAGCTTCCTCACATGGTGGTCGGTGCCTCGCCGTGCGGCGCGGGTTGTCCACAAGGCGTCATCCACAGGCTGTCGTAATCCACACGCCCTCATCCACAGACCGTCATCCACAGGGTCTGACGCGTTACGGGCGCCGGTTGTACGGTCTGCACGAGTTGATGTTCGTGTCGATGTTCGCGCCGAAGGGCGTTCGGGGGAGGCGGTCGCGGTGACCGGAACCGGTCGGGAAGCGCTGGCGGACGCGGTGGACCGGGAGACACGGCGGCTGCCGTGGGTGCGCGGGTTCGCCCAGTGGCCGCGGCAGGGCTCGCCGAAGGAGGAGGGCAAGGCGCTGCGGACGAGCGTGCCGCGCGGCGCGCACCGCACGCTCGACCTGGACGCCTCCCGCCCCGACGCGGTGAGCGCGGTCATAGAGTCCAACGCCGGACGTATCGAGGAGCTGACCCCCATCCGCGTCGGACGGATGGCCGCGAGCCCCTTCGCCTTCCTGCGCGGTTCGGCCGGACTCATGGCGTACGACCTGGCCCGCACCCCCATGACCAGGATCGGCACCCAGATATGCGGAGACGCGCACGCGGCCAACTTCGGCCTGTACGGCGATCACCGCGGTGACCTCGTCATCGACCTCAACGACTTCGACGAGACCGTGCACGGCCCCTGGGAATGGGATCTGAAGCGGCTCGCCGTCTCGCTGGTGCTCGCCGGGCGGGAGGCGGGCGCCGACGAGGACACCTGCCGCGCGGCCGCACGGGACACGGTCGGCGCCTACCGCCGCACCATGCGCCTGCTCGCCAAGCTGCCGGTGCTGGAGGCGTGGAACGCCATCGCGGACGAGGAACTTGTCTCCCACACCGACGCCCACGACCTGCTCGGCACCCTGCAGCGGGTCTCGGAGAAGGCCCGCGCCAACACCAGCGGCCGGTTCGCGGCGAAGTCGACCGAGGCGGCGGCGGACGGCGGACGCCGCTTCGTGGACGCCTCGCCGGTCCTGCGTCGCATCCCGGACGCCGAGGCGGCGGCGGTCGCCGCGTCCCTGGAGGATTACCTGACGACGCTGTCCGAGGACCGGCACCCTCTGCTCGCCCGGCACACCGTGCACGACGTGGCCTTCCGGGTGGTCGGCACCGGCAGCGTCGGCACCCGGTCCTACGTCGTCCTGCTCCTCGACCACCGTGAGCAGCCGCTGGTCCTCCAGGTGAAGGAGGCCCGCCCCTCGGCGCTCGTCCCGCATCTGGCCACGGCCGGCTTCGAGGCGCCGCCGGTGGGACACGAGGGCCGCCGGGTCGTCCTCGGCCAGAAGCGGATGCAGGTGGTCAGCGACATCCTCCTCGGCTGGACCACGGCCTGTGGCCGTCCCTTCCAGGTCCGCCAGTTCCGCAATCGCAAGGGCAGCGTCGACCCCGCCGCCCTCGCCGCCGACCAGATCGACGACTACGCCCGCATGACCGGTGCCCTGCTGGCCCGCGCCCACTCGCACAGCGCCGATCCCCGCCTGATCGCCGGCTACTGCGGCAAGAACGAGGAGCTGGACGAGGCGATAGCCGCCTTCGCCGTCACCTACGCCGACCGCACGGAGGCGGATCATGCGGAGCTGGTGACGGGGATCCGGGCGGGCCGGATCGCGGCGGAGCTGGGCGTGTGAGGCGAGGGGGGCTTTCCAGGGCGGAGCCGCAGCGCCCCGTCAGGGGCGCGGGGAACTGCCCGAGCAACCACGACGGACGCGCACCCGGCAGACGACCGGTAGCCCCTACGGCGCCCTGCCGCATCCCCACCGCCTACCCTGTTCGCGTGACGACCCCGGATGCCGAACAGTCCCCGCGCCCCGAGGAGCGGCTCGAACAGGCCGTACGGGCCGCCGAGCAGGCGTTGATCGAGTACGAGATCGCCGTGGAGACGTTCCGCGTCGAGGTCGAGAACTTCTCCCGGCTGCATGAACAGCGGCTGGGCCCGCTCTACGCCCGCATCGAGGTGCTGGACGCCGAGATCGCCGAGGCCAGAGCCGCCCGCACCGGGGACCCGGAGGACCTCCGCCGCGCCGAGGAGGCCCGCGCGCGGATCCTGCCGATCCCCGGTGTGGAGGAGCTGCTGCACGGCTGGATGGACGGCCACGGCCTGTTCCCGGAAGCCGCCGCCATGCTCACCGACCAGGCCGTACGGCCCCCGGAGCGGGTGCGGCCCAGCGAGGAGGCCCGCAAGCTCTACCGCGAGCTGGCCCGCAAGGCGCACCCCGACCTCGTACAGGAGGAAGAGGAGCGGCAGCGGCGTGAGGAGTTCCTCAGCCGCGTCAACGCCGCCTACGCCCGCGGCGACGAGACGCTGCTGAAGGATCTGGCCGAGGAGTGGGCGGCAGGCCCGGTGCCGCCGGAGCGGCGCCCGAGCCCGGCCGATGAGCTGTACGCCCGCCTCGAATGGCTCGCCGAGCGCAAGGAACTGCTCACCCTCGTCGCCCGTGAACTGGAGGAGGGCGCGATCGCCGGCATGCTCCGGCTCGCACCGGACGACCCCGACGGGCTGCTCGAGGAGATCGCCGCCAAGCTGCGCTCCGACATCGCCCAGCGGGAGGCGGAGCTGGCGGCCCTGCTGGAGCAGGGCTGAGCCGAGACTCGCCTCGGCAGGCTTCGGGGACCTTCGGGTAGCGTCGGGGACATGAGTTTCGGAGCTGGTGTGCCCACGGTCGAGGTCACGGACCTCAAGGACGGCGACTTCCTGCTGGACGTCCGCGAGGACGACGAGTGGCAGGCGGGCCACGTCGAGGGAGCGCTGCACATCCCCATCAGCGAGTTCGTGGCCCGCTACGGCGAGCTGACCGAGGCCGCCCCGCAGGACAGCCGTGTCCACGTCATCTGCCGCTCCGGTGGCCGCTCGGCGCAGGTCACCATGTACCTGGTCCAGCAGGGCATCGACGCGGTGAACGTCGACGGCGGCATGCAGGTCTGGCAGGCCGCGGGCCGCCCCGTGATCGCCGACGACGGCCGGCCCGGCTTCGTCCTGTAGCTCGATTCCCCGCGGTCCCGGGGTCGCGTGGTCAGCCCAGAGGATGGGCGGCCAGCAGGTCCCCGAGCCTCTCCTCGTGCGCCGCCGCCGGGCCGAGCGCCAGCTCCAGGTGCTTGGCCCAGGCGTGATAGCGGTGCAGCGGGTAGTCGGTGTCGGCGCCGAACCCGCCGTGCAGATGCTGTGCCGTCTGCACCACGCGGCGCACCCCCTCCGCCGCCCAGATCTTCGCCACCGCGACATCCCCGGCGGCGGGCAGCGCCCCCGGCGCCCCGGAGGCGATCCGCCAGGCGGCCTGCCAGAGGGTGGCCTCCATCGCGCGCAGATCGATGTACCGGTCCGCGGCCTGCACGGCCACCGCCTGGAAGGTCGCGATCGGATACCCGAACTGCTCCCGCTTTCCGGTGTACTCGGCGGTCATCCTCAGCACCCGTTCGCCCAGCCCGAGCGCCAGCGCGCAGCTGCCGGTGGCGAGCAGTGCGTACAGCCACTCCCAGGCGCCGTCGGCCTCGATGACGTCGTCCGCGTCGATCCGCACGGACGTCAGCCGCAGCTCGGCCAGCCGCTCCCCGCTGGTGGACACCTGCTCGGCGAGCACCACCCCGTCCAGCTCGCGCGGTACCAGCGCGAGCACGGTCCGCTCGGCGGCCGTGCCCTCGAGGTGCGCCGGTACGACGACGAGGTCCGCGTCGTACGCCCACGGCACCGCCGTCTGCATCCCGTCCAGCACCCACACCGGACCGTCCCGCCGTGCGCCGACGGCCAGTTCGGCCGGGTCGTGGCCACTGCGGCCGTTCGCCGCGACGGTCAGCACCAGCTCACCCCGCCCGGCCCGGGCGAGCACGTGGTCCGCGAGCTGCGCGCTCCCGTAGGCCTGTACGGCCGCTGCCGCCGCGCTGTGCTCCAGCAGCGGCACCCGGGCGAGCACCTTGGCGGACTCCCGCAGCACCAGGCACAGCGCGATCGCGTCCAGCCCGGAACCGCCGTGCGCCTCGTCGAGCAGCAGGCTCAGCAGATCCGCCTCGGCCAGCCGGGACCACAGTTCCCGGTCGAAGCCCTCGGCCACGGCACCTGTGGTGAGTGCCGGGCTGGGCACCGCGTCCGGTGCCACGCCGGCGAACACCCCGCGCGCCGCCTCGGCCGCCGCCCGTTGCTCCTCGCTGAAGGTGAAGTCCACGGCCTGTCCCTCCGACGGGGTCGGTGATCTGACGGTGCGTCAAGATAGAACAGGTTCTAGGAGAAAGGAATGGCACTGGAGTCTTCGGTGTTCCGGGGCCCCCGGCGGAACGCCGTGCCGGTCGGATCGGTGTTCACCGTACGGACCGCGCACGACCGCGATCGCGTGCTGCTCGGCGCGGACAGCTCGGTGG